>JBBQKT010000382.1:0-2977 GCA_038327205.1 Burkholderiales bacterium
GAGAAGATGCTGGATTTCGTGGCAGCACGCAAGACAACTGCGGCCTCCGGGATGGTGCCCGGCATCGGCGCGGCTTGAAAAGAGCGGCCGAGGGCATTCTTTTTCGGCGCTGACCGGGCTATAAACGCCCTACGCTGCAACGCTCACCGAGAAAGAGACACACCATCATGTCGCCCGATTTCAGCTCCATCTACAACCATCACGAACGTGAAGTGTTCAACCTCGTGATGGACATGGTCCCTAATTACCCAGGCCTTCAAATCACCAGCGATCTGCTGTGCGACGTGGCCTGCGTGGCGCTGAACCGTCTGCCGCCGCGCTACATCCGCCACGAGGTGGATTTCCGCTTCTACCTGACCGAACGCGAGCGGGTCGAGATCGACAACGCGGTGACCGAGGCCGTCAGCTACGCCTTCAACTTCGTTGAAGCGCGCACGGCTCTGCAGGCACGCTCCGTCTGATCAACGCCGGTTGCCCGGCGCGATCAACACGGTCGGGAAGCTGACCGGCAAGGTGCGTGGGTAGTCGCGGCTGTAATGCAGGCCACGGCTCTCGTGGCGCAGCAGGGCCGAGCGGACAATCAATTCGGCGCATTCGACCAGGTTGCGCAGCTCCAGCAGATCCCGTGTGACGCGGAAATTAGCGTAGTAGTCGTCGATCTCGCTGCGCAACAGGGCGATGCGGTGCAAGGCCCGCTCCAGCCGCTTGGTCGTGCGCACGATGCCCACATAGTTCCACATCAACAGCCGCAGCTCGTCCCAGTTGTGGGCGATAACGACCTGCTCGTCGGCGTTCTCGACCTGGCTCTCGTCCCAGGCCGGCAACGGCGCAGGCTCGGCCTCGGCCAAGCCCAGGATGTCGATTGCACACGTCTGTCCCAGCACCACGCATTCCAGCAGCGAATTGCTGGCCAGCCGGTTGGCGCCGTGCAAGCCCGTGTAGGTCGTCTCGCCCACCGCATAAAGCCCCGGCAGATCGCAGCGGCCATGCAGATCGGTGACCACGCCGCCGCAGGTGAAGTGGACGGCCGGCACGACCGGGATCGGCTGCTTAGAAATGTCGATGCCCAGACCCAGGCAGCGGGCATAAATCGTCGGGAAGTGCTCCTTCAGGAAGGCCTCGCCCAAGTGGGTCGCATCGAGCCAGACATGGTCAAGGCCATGCTTTTTCATCTCGAAGTCAATCGCCCGAGCGACGATGTCGCGTGGTGCCAGCTCCAGTCGCTCGTCATGCGCCGCCATGAAGCGCGTACCGTCGGGAAGCTTGAGATATCCGCCCTCGCCGCGCAGCGCCTCGGTGATCAAAAAGCTGCGCTCCTGCGGGTGGTACAGACAAGTCGGGTGAAACTGGATGAACTCCATATTCGCCACCCGGCAGCCGGCCCGCCAGGCCATCGCGATGCCGTCACCGGTCGAGGTGTCGGGATTGGTTGTGTAGCGGTAGACCTTGCCGGCCCCGCCGGTGGCCAGGATCACTGCACGGGCCGGCAGGGTTTCGACTTTTTGGGTGTCGATGTCGAGCGCATAAATGCCGTAGCAGCGAGGCACTTCTTCACGTTGCAAATGGCGCGACGTGACCAGATCCAGCGCCATCCAGCGTTCACGCAGGGTGATGTTGGGATGGGCCTTGGCAGCTGCCAGCAACTGATCGTGGATCGCCTTGCCGGTGGCATCGGCCGCATGGGCAATCCGCCGCACCGCATGGCCACCTTCGCGCGTCAGATGCAGACCCAGCGGGCCCTCGTCGTCGAGCGTGAAAGGCACGCCCTGCTCAACCAGCCAGGCCACCGCCTGAGCGCTGCGCTCGGCGATGAAGCGGGCCGTGGTTTCGTCCACCAGCCCGGCCCCGGCATCCTGCGTGTCACGCACATGGCTTTCAATGCTGTCATCGCGGCCCAGCACACCGACGATGCCGCCCTGCGCCCAGGCGGTGGCACCTTCGTTCAGTTCGCGCTTGGCCAGCACGATGACCGGGACGGTGTCGGCGATGTGCAGGGCGGCCGTCAAACCGGCGAGGCCGGCACCAACGATCACAACGGGAGCAAGAGATGTCATTCAGCGGGGCGCCAGTGGGAAGGCGTGGAAAGATCGAACGACCATTCTAAAAGCCGGTGCTGCGGCGGTTTTTATCGAGGGCTTGATGGGTTTGAGTCGATTCAAGCCCTTAATCGACTCATGGAATCGCCACAACTCCTCTGGCAAGACCCCGGATGGCCCGATTTGCGCTACGACGCGCTACACGTTGGCGAAGCGCTTGCCGCTGCGCAGCGCGCCCGAGGCGTCATCGAAGGCAAGCTCGCCGCACTGGGTTTCGATGCACGCCAGCAACTCACTGCCGACGCCTGGGCACAGGAAGCGATGTCTACTGCGGCCATCGAGGGCGAACCGCTTGACCTGCTGGCGGTGCGCTCGTCCATCGCACGCCGTTTGGGCGCGGAACCTATCAAGAGCGCCGCCGCGCCCCGCCACGTCGATGGATTGCTTGACGTGATGGCCGATGCGGTGGACGAGGCCGACGAGCCCTTGACCGATGCGCGTCTGCAAGCTTGGCAGGCGGCGCTGTTCCCCACAGGCTACACGGGACTGCGGCCAATTAGCGTCGGCAGCTACCGAACTCACGCCGAGCCGATGCAGATCGTCAGTGGACCAATTGAAGCTATTGGCCATGAAAAAGCGCATTACGAAGCGCCAACATCTGCCGCCATGCCCGCGCAGATGGCCGCGTTTTTGGCCTGGGCCAATGATGACAAGGCCGAGCCCAGCGCCCTGGTCAAAGCCGCCTTCGCCCACCTCCGGTTCGAGACCATTCACCCCTTTGAGGACGGCAACGGCCGCGTGGGCCGAGCCATCGTTGACTTGCTGCTGGCCCGTGAGTCGGGTGCGGCCAGCCGCCTGATCCGCATCTCGCAGCGCCTGCTTGAAAAGCGGGACGACTACTACGCCGAACTGGCCCGTGCGCAACACGGCCCGCTCGACGT
>JBBQKT010000383.1:0-2965 GCA_038327205.1 Burkholderiales bacterium
CGACGAGCCGACCACCGGCCTGCACTTTGACGACATCGCCAAGCTGATGCGGGCGCTGCGCAAGCTGCTCTCTAGCGGCCATTCGCTGATCGTCATCGAGCACAACCTCGACGTGATTCGGGCCGCCGATTGGCTGATCGACCTCGGCCCCGAGGGGGGCGAGCAGGGCGGCGAGCTGGTCTGCCAGGGCACGCCCGAAGAGGTGAAAGAGCACCCCACCTCGCACACCGCCCTGGCACTGCGCGAGTATTCCGAGCACATGGATCGGCCGGCGCTGCGCGTCGAAGAAGGCCGGCCGCTGCAGGCCATCCTGCGGGCGCGCCGCCAGACGGACGAGTCGATCCGCATCGTCAATGCCCGCGAGCACAACCTGAAGTCGGTTGATGTGAGCATCCCGCGCGGCAAGTTCAATGTGATCACCGGCGTGTCCGGCTCGGGCAAATCGACCTTGGCCTTTGACATCTTGTTCAACGAGGGCCAGCGCCGTTATCTGGAATCGCTGAACGCCTATGCCCGCTCGATCGTGCAGCCGGCCGGCCGGCCCGAAGTCGATGCCGTGTGGGGCATTCCGCCGACGGTGGCCATCGAGCAGCGGCTGTCGCGTGGCGGCCGCAAGAGCACGGTCGCGACCACCACCGAGGTCTGGCACTTTTTGCGCCTGCTCTACGTCAAGCTGGGCATTCAGCACTGCATCCACGACGGCACGCCCGTCAAGCCGCAAAGCGTCGAGTCAATCGCTGCGCAATTGCTGCGCGAACACAAGGGTCAGCACGTCGGCCTGCTGGCGCCCCTGGTGGTCAACCGTAAGGGGCTTTACACCGACCTG
The DNA here is from genome assembly GCA_038327205.1 of Burkholderiales bacterium. Taxonomy (GTDB): domain Bacteria; phylum Pseudomonadota; class Gammaproteobacteria; order Burkholderiales; family Burkholderiaceae_C; genus Paucibacter_A. The sequence goes on from JBBQKT010000383.1 coordinate 827, forward strand.
GCCAAGTGGGCGAAGGCGCGCGGCCACAGCCATTTGCGGGTCGATGGCGAGTTTTTGCCGACCAGCCCGTTCCCGCGCATCGACCGCTTCAAGGAGCACACGGTCGAGCTGCCGATCGGCGACTTGGTGATCGCGGCCAACAACGAGGCGGCCCTGCGCGAGATGCTGGCCAAGGCGCTCGATCTCGGTAAGGGCGTGCTGCATTTGCTGTCGCCGCTGGACGGCATGGCCACGGCGATGGCCGAGGGGCAATCGACGGCGGCCATCGGCAGCGTCAAGGTCTTCTCGACCAAGCGCGCCTGCCCGACCTGCGGCACCAGCTATGCCGAGCTGGACCCACGGATGTTCTCGTACAACTCAAAGCATGGCTGGTGCATGAGCTGCGTAGGGACAGGTCTTGCGCTGACCCGCGAGCAGCGCAAGGCGCTCGACGATTCGGTGCAGGACAAGGACAACAAGGGCCGTGAGCAGAGCTTCCCGTCCGAAGAGCTGGAAGTGGAAGGCCTGGTCGATCAGGCCTGCGCCGAATGCCATGGCTCGCGCTTGAACCCTGCGGCGCGTTCGGTCACGTTTGAAGATCAGGCGATCAGCACGGTGGCCGCGTGGAGCGTGAAGGGCGCCCGCGAGTGGGTCGATACGCTGAACTTGCACGGCCGTGATGCTGAGATCGCCCGCGACGTGGTCGTCGAGATCCAAGGCCGGCTGGAATTCCTCGAAGAAGTCGGCCTCGGCTATCTGACCTTGGACCGCGCCGCGCCCACGCTCAGCGGCGGCGAGGCGCAGCGCATCCGCCTGGCGGCGCAGTTGGGCAGCAACTTGCAAGGCGTTTGCTACATCCTTGACGAGCCGACCATCGGCCTGCATCCGCGCGACAACCAGATCCTGTTGAAGGCGCTGGCGACCTTGAGCGACAAGGGCAACACCCTGGTCGTTGTCGAGCACGATGAAGACACGATCCGCCGCGCTGACCACATCATCGACATCGGCCCCGGTGCGGGCAAACGCGGCGGCCATGTGGTCGCGCAAGGCACGGTGGCCGACCTGGCCGCGCAGCCCGATTCGATCACTGGCCGCTTCCTGGCGAACCCCTTGATCCACCCGCTGCAAGCGCGGCGCGAGATGTTGAAAGACGCGCCCTGCCTGCGCGTGTTGGACGCCACCTTGCACAACCTGCAGCACGTCACCGTCGACGTGCCGTTGCACCGGCTGGTGGCTGTCACCGGTGTTTCGGGCTCCGGCAAAAGCACCTTGGCACGCGATGTGTTGCTGGCCAATGTGGCGCAGGCCGTGCCGCTGCGCCGTGCGCCGAGTCAATGGATCGGCTGTGCCGGTATCGAAGGCCACGCGCAGGTGGACCGGGTGCTTGAAGTTGATCAAACCCCGATCGGCAAAACGCCGCGCTCCTGCCCCGCCACTTACATCGGCTTCTGGGACGCGATCCGCAAACTGTTCGCCGAAACGCTGGAGTCGAAAGCGCGCGGCTACGCCCCCAACCGCTTCAGCTTCAACACCGGCGCCGGCCGCTGCCCCGGCTGCGAAGGCCAGGGCATGCGCACCATCGAGATGAGCTTTCTGCCCGATGTGAAAGTGCTGTGCGATCAGTGCCATGGCCAGCGTTTCAACCCGGAAACTTTGGGTGTCACCTGGCGGGGAAAAAGCATCGGCGACGTGCTGCAGATGGAGATCGACGAGGCGGTGGAGTTCTTCGCCGCCATGCCTGCCATCGGCCATCCGTTGAAGCTGATGCAGGACGTGGGTCTCGGTTATCTGACCCTCGGCCAGCCGTCACCGACCTTGTCCGGCGGGGAGGCGCAGCGCATCAAGTTGGTCAGTGAATTGGTCAAGGTGCGCGACGAGGTGGGCCGCCGCGGCCAGAAGGCACCGCACACGCTCTACGTGCTGGACGAGCCGACGGTGGGCCTGCACATGGCCGACGTTGAACGCCTGATCCGCGTGCTGCACCGCTTGGTGTCGGGCGGCCATTCGGTGGTCGTCATCGAGCACGATCTCGATGTGATCGCCGAGGCGGATTGGGTGATTGATCTGGGGCCGGAAGGCGGCACGGCCGGCGGCGCGGTGGTGATTGCCGGGACGCCGGAGGCGGTGGTGGCCTCGGGCAGTCATACGGGGGTGGCGTTG
>JBBQKT010000384.1:0-2956 GCA_038327205.1 Burkholderiales bacterium
AGGGGAGTCACCAGGGCCAGAAACACCAGGCCCAGCGCCGCCAGACCTTCGACCAGCAAGAGGATTCTTTGCCCCGCCTGCCGCCACAAAACCTGGCCCAGCAGCAGATAAATCCCGGCCAGCGCGGCGGCACTGAAGGCAAGCGCTAGCGGCTGCCCGCGCAGCATCGCCGCCTGCAGGCCAAAGGCAACGAGCGGCGCGCCGAACAGCAGGCTGCCATCGACCAGGGGCAGGGCGGGCCCGCGGTCGGCGGCGTTGCTGTTAAACATCCGCTGCGTGTACTGCACGGCGATGAAAAGATAGAGCAAAAAGTTGGCGACCAGAAAGGGCTCGGTGCTCCAGAACTGTTCGGGTGTGTAAGCCCGCCAGCCCCAGGCGGCGGCGATACCGAAGGTGAAGGCAAAACCTTCCAGGTTGAGCAGCTTCCAGGCCTTGTGGCGGGCGATCAGGGCGATGGCCCCGTTCAACAGCAGCTGGTAGCTGAACAGCGCCACGTGGCTGCCCTGGCCGGTCGACGTCAGCACCGGGGCCAGAAAAGCACCGCCGAAGCCGAGTGCGGCCAGCGGCAGCGCGTCCTGCCGCAGTGCCAGCACGGTGGTGATGGCCGCCATTGCCGCCAGCAGGGCAAAGGTCAAGGTCGTCGGCAGCAAGGCATAAAGCCGGAAGGCGGCGAACAGCACCAAATAAATGATGCCCACGCCCGCGCCCTGCAGCGACAGGCCGTAGCCGCGTCGTTTGTTCGTCAACTTGAAGCCCAACCCGGTCAGCGCCACCCCGCCCAGCGCCACCCCGGCCAGCCGCCATTCCAGCGGCACGCTGCTGTGCTCGGCCGCATAGCGCAGCAAAAAGGCCACGCCGATGAACAGGATCAACACCGCCACCCGCACGATGGTGTTGCCACCGCGCGCCCAGGCCAGCAGGGACGCGCCAAGCGAGCTGGTGACGGCGAGCGTGCTTTCGTCGGGTGGGGGTGAGGGCAGCTTCGGTCGGGGCGGCGCAGGGGCGATGACCGGCGGCGCGGTCGCCGCAGCCACCGGCATGATGACTGGCACAGCGACCGGTACAGCGACAGGTGTCGCCACAGGTCGATCAACAACGGCAGGGCCGCGCCGCAAAGCCCGCACCTCGGCCTCCAGCGCCTTCAATCGCACGGTCATCCGCCCCAGCACGCCGCCGACCACGCTGCCGAGTACCCACAAGCCGCCGCCCCCGTGGCCGAACAGCTCGCTGAACAGCAGGGTCAGCACCCCACCAGCCACTGCGCCTAACCAGGTCATGTGGGCTCCCCGCAGATTGTTGTGACGCGGATTCTGGCAGCACCGAAGCGCTTTTTGCTTGCTGGTCTTATGCCAGCAAGCCCGCCCGATCCAGCACCCGCACGCCCCCGTACTCAATCCGTATCAACTGCCGCGCGGCCAGCGTGTTCAGCGCCTGATTGACGCGCTGGCGTGACAGGCCCACCAGATAGCCCAGCTCCTGCTGGGTGATGCGCAGCAGGCTGCCGACACCGGGATAGAGCTGCGGATGGAACAGCGCGGCGAGGTTGCGGGCGACCTTCAGGTCGGGGTCGGAAATGCGGTCGATCTCGCGTGCGGCGATGAACTGGCCGAGCCGCTCGTTCAACTGGTTCAACATGAAACGGTTGAAGGCGATGCTGTTCTCCAACAGCTCGTGAAAGGTCTCGATCGGTAGGCCGGCGACGACGCTGCGGCGCAGCGCCTGGATGTTGTAGCGGTAGGCCTCGCGCTTGAGCAGGGTGCCTTCGCCGAACCAGCCGCCGGGTGGCACGCCGGTGAAGGTGATGGGCTGGCCCGACGAATCGTCATTGCTCATCTTCAACAGGCCGTCGATCACCCCGAACCAGTAGGTGGCCGGCTTGCCGATGCGGCACAGGCGCTCGCCGACCTCCGCCTGCACGACTTGCAGCTGCGCGGTGGCGTCTTGCCGCTGAGTCGGTTCCAGCACGGCCAACCAGGGGATGGCGGCGAGCTCGGCGGGGGTGGGCGCGCGGGCGCGTTGGCGCAGCGGCTGAATGGCGATGTCGGTCATGGGGCCTGAGTGTTCACGATCCATCGTGACGTGAGGCTTACAAAAAGCCCTCTCGCACCCCCAGGAAAACACGTGTCCGGACAGACCCTAGGATTGTCGTTGCAACGACAGCCGGGCGTCAAAGTCACGCCTACTATGGATCACATACAAAGACGCCTCCAACCAGGATGCGCGCTGTGACGGAGACAACGATCACGATGGGTTCGACCACCACCTTCCCCCGGCTTTTGCTGGAGCACGCAGCCCAGCGGCCCGATGCTGCCGCACTGCGCGAGAAGGAATACGGCATCTGGCAAACGCTCAGCTGGCAGCAGCTCGCCGCCCTGGTGCGCGAGCTGGCCCATGGCCTGGCGGCAGCGGGTTTGCAACGCGGCCAGCACCTGGTCGTCGTCGGCGAAAACCGGCCGCGCCTGCAAGCATCGATGCTGGCCGCCCAGGTGCTCGGCGCCATTCCTGTTCCGCTGTACCAAGACGCGGCGGCGGCCGAATATGTCTACCCGATCAGCAATGCCGAGATCGCGTTTGCGGTGGTCGAGGATCAGGAGCAGGTCGACAAGCTGCTGGAGGTGCGGGAGTCCTTCCCGGCGCTGACGCAGATTTGGTTCGACGACCCGCGTGGACTGCGCAACTACGCCGACGCCGGTGTCGTCTCGCTTGACGCGCTGTGCGCCGCGGGCCGTGAGCACGCCAAGAGTCACCCTGGCTTCTTTGACGAGCAAGTCGCAATCGGTACCTCAAGCGACACCGCTGCGATGTTTTTCACCTCGGGCACGACCGGCCATCCCAAGGGCGTCGTCCACACCCACGCCAGCCTGATCGACCGGGCGCAGGCGGGTGCCCGATTCGACAAGCTGACCAGCGCCGAAGAGGTGATGGCCTATCTGCCGCTGGCCTGGATCGGGCAGAA
>JBBQKT010000385.1:0-2911 GCA_038327205.1 Burkholderiales bacterium
CACGCGGATGGGCGGCGTGGACAAAGGCTTGCAGCCGCTGAACGGTCGGCCCTTGATTGCCCATGTGCTGGCGCGTCTGAGTCACCAAGTCGGCCCCCTGCTCATCAATGCCAACCGCCATATCGATCACTACGCAGCCCTCGGGTACGCGGTTGTGGCCGACGGGGACGCCGATTTCAAGGGCCCACTGGCCGGCCTGTTGGCAGGTTTGCAGGCCAGCCGCACCGACTGGCTGCTGGGCGTGCCCTGCGATACGCCCTGCCTGCCACTCGATCTGGCGATGCGCTTGGCGGCGGCAGCAACGGACGACATTGACGTGGTGTTCCCCGTCAGCGATGGCCGCGCCCAGCCGACGTTTAGCCTGCTGCGCCCACGTCTTCAACATGACTTGGCAGCCCATCTGAACAACGGCGGGCGCAAGCTCGAAGCCTGGCTGCGTACCCAAGCCCACATCGCCATGCCCTTCGACGAGCCCGGCGACACGCAGGCTTTTTTCAACGCCAACAGCCTGGCCGATCTGCGGCATTTGGAACCCACGAATGCAGGCTGACGCCCCACAAATCCGCTTGCTGCGCGAGCTCGATCTGCTCGCCTACAAGCAGTTGCGCGACATGATGCTGGCCCGCCATCCGACCGTCTTCACCTCGGATGCCGAAACCGAGTTGTTGCGCACTGCTGAAAGCTACCGAAGCCGTTTGAGTGGCGGCAACAGCGGCCTGTGCATGTTCACCTTGGCCGCCTGGCAAGGCGAGCGCCTGGTTGGCGCCCTGAGCTGCGAGCGCGAGCCCCGCGCCAAGGTGCGGCACATCGCCCACATCGTCGGCATGATGGTATTGGACGAGTTGCATGGCCAGGGCATAGGCCGCCAGTTGATGGAGGCAGGCCTGCGCCTTCTCAAGAGCGAGCCCAGCCTGCTGCTGGCGACCTTGACCGTCACCGCTGGCAATGCCGCCGCGGTACATCTGTATGAGCGCTGCGGCTTCAGCCGCTACGGGCGTCTGGAGAAGGCCTTGAGGTTGGCCGATGGCAGCCTGCTGGACAAAGATTTGATGAGCCGAACACTGTGAGCGACACCCTTCCCGCCCCGCTGAACCGCATTGCGTCCTGCCTCGACGGCTACGACCCCGAGGCGCTGCGGGTGGAGGTGGCGCGCCGCTTCATTGCACAACTGCTGCCCCGGCCGCAGCTGCAAGAGCGCGTGGACTTGCGGGCCGCCCTGGGCCGCGTGCTGGCCGAGGACATCACCAGCCCGGTCAACCTGCCCGCGCACGACAACGCCGCGATGGACGGTTACGCACTGCGCGGCAGCGATCTGGCCGCAAGCGGCGAAACCCGCTTGCTCTTGGCCGGCACCAGCCTGGCAGGCAGCCAGCCGGTGGCCGAATTGGCGCCGGGCCAGTGCCAACGCATCATGACCGGCGCGTTGATGCCGCCGGGTCTGGACACCGTGGTGCCGCAAGAATTCATCGAAGTCGATGGCGCACAGATCGTCATACCGACCGGCCTGCTGAAACCCGGTGCCAACTGCCGCCGCGCGGGCGATGACCTGGCCCGCGGTGCCGTGCCGCTGGCAGCAGGCCGGATCTTGCAGCCGGCCGATCTGGGCATGTTGACCTCCTTGGGGCTGGCCGAGGTGCCGGTGTGGCGCAAGCTGCGCGTGGCGCTGATGTCCACCGGCGACGAATTGCGCAGGGTGGGAGAAGCCTTGCCAGCTGGCTGTGTCTACGACAGCAACCGGACGACGATGTGGGCGATGTTGACCCGGCTGGGTGTCGAGGTGATCGACCTCGGCATCATTCGCGACGACCCTGAGGCCCTGCGCGCCGCGCTGACGCAGGCCGCCGCCGAGGCCGACGCCATCCTCACCTCGGGCGGCGTCAGTGTGGGCGAGGCCGATCACACCAAGCGGGTGATGGCCGAACTGGGCGAGGTGCTGTTCTGGAAGCTGGCGATGCGGCCAGGCCGGCCACTGGCGGTAGGCCGCATCGCGAATGGTGATCACACGGCAATCCTGTTCGGCCTGCCCGGCAACCCGGCCGCGGTGTTGGTGAGTTTTTATGCCTTTGTGCGCGACGCCTTGCTGGCGATGAGCGGCGCCACGGCGGCGACGCCGTTGCCGATGTTGCGTGCCGCCAGCACCCGGCGCTTGAGCAAAAAGCCCGGCCGCACCGAATTCATCCGCGGCATCGTGACCCGGTCGGCCTCGGGCGGCTGGTTGTTGGACGTGCCGTTCAACCAGGGCTCGGGCCTGCTGTCCGGCATGAGCCAGGCGAATGGCCTGGTCGTGCTGGGCCACGATCAGGGTGATGTGGCGGCCGGCGAATTCGTGGACGTGCTGCCCTTCGATGGGCTGGTTTGAAGCTCGAACTCGATCAGCAACTCATCACGCACCGCCAGCAAGCCGCCCAACACTGAAAACGGCGCAATGCCGAAGTCGGACTGGCGCACCACCAAGCTGCCGCGAGCGGTCACCGCCGAATCGGTGCGCTCGGCCTGCAAGGCTACCCATTGCGTGCGCCGCTGGCCATGCAGCTCGATCTCCAGCTCGGCCACCAGCTTGGGCAGCTCGCCGACGATCTGGCGGGCGCGCAGGGCTACCAGTGGAAACCGGTCGGCCTGCAAATTGCCCTCGCCCAACATGTTTACGCGGGTCGCGGCGATGGCTTCGGCCGACATCAGCGAGGCCCAACCAGGACCCAGGGCAGCACGCATTTCGGGCAGATCGAGCACCATTTCGTCGAGCCGGAATGCCAGCTCGAAACGCGCCCCGAGCAGGCTGTCGGCCGCCGGAAGCAGCAACACCCCGGTCAGGCGCGGCACGGTCAACACATGGTTGTGCCCGAGATTCGCCGCCCGCCCGGCGCGGAAGACGTGGATGCGAACGATCGAGCGCTCAGCATTCACCGCGAAG
>JBBQKT010000386.1:0-2882 GCA_038327205.1 Burkholderiales bacterium
CCGGTGCGCTGGTTCTCGAAAAACCCGAGTTCCAGCTTTTGCACATGGGCATAAGTGTCCAGCCGCAAATCGTGCTGGATGTCCTGCGCCAGCCCGCGCCACTTCAGTTCGAGCAGGTATTCGAACAGCGACTCTCCGCCCCAGATCAGCACGTTCAGGCCACCCAGCACCAGCAGCTGATGCCAGGTGCTGGTGATGCCAACGTTGACCAGGATCTCGCGCGCCAGAAAGCTCTGGTCGCCGCGCACGACGACGTCCACCGCCGCGCCGATCAACACCTCGGGCAGGATGTCGAAGAACTTGTTGATGACTGAATAGAGCGCGGCCAGCCGCCACGCCGGGCGGTATTTGGCGGCGTAGGCGAGCAGGGCTTTGAGGGGGTGGCCCGCCGGGTTGGCCGATGCTGTCGTCGTCACTGGCACCGTCAAACCGCACGTGCCAGCGGGTTGACGCCGATCCAGGCGCTGTGCGCCCAGAAGGCAAACACCGCCCAGGCGACGACGCCGCCGACCACGGCAATGCCCGTGCCCGCTGCCGTGCCCGCGGCAGGGGCCGGCGCACCGGCCCGGTCGCGTTTGCGGGCTGCGCGGAAGCACAGCACGGCCCAGATGAGAAAGCTGCCGAACAGGATCAGGTCGGCCAGCGAGTTATTGGCCAACAGATGGGCAAAGGCCCAGACCTTGACCCCGATCAGCATCGGGTGGCGCAACTTGGCCCGGATGTGGTTGCGCGGGGTTTGCGACGCGGCAATCAGCACGAAGGCGAACAGAGTCAGCAGGGCGGCCAGATGGTTCATGCCCGGCAGGCGGGGCCAGAGGGTCACCGTGTCTTGCCGCGCGAGGCCGAAACCCCAGCAGATCAGCGCGAAACCGACCAGCGAGATGACGGCGTAGCCCAGCTTCCAGGCCTTTTCGCCCCGCGCTGCGAGCTGGGCGCTGCGCCAGTCATCGGCCACGATGCGCAACGAATGCACGCCCAGAAACAGGATGAGACCAATGATCAGAACAGGCATGGTGTGCGACTCCGGAAGCGGCGATGCTGCCGCAGGGTCGCTTTGTACCCCAAGTTCCTGCTCGATTTCCGCCGGTCAGGCCTGGGGCAGCAACTGCGCCAGGCTCCACAGCAGCGCCGGATAGATCCCGCCCCACACGACCGCCATCAACGCGATGGCCTTCACGGCGGTGAGCACTTGATTGCCGCGGCTGCCAAAGTTGCCAAAGTTGCCAAAGCGCTTGAGAGGAAGAGAGACTGCCTTGTTCATGCTGCACACCTGAAAGGGATGAACAGGGGTCAGCAAAGGCCGTGCCAGCTAGGCGCTCCGATCCACCCGCAGCGCCAGCACCACCGAGCTGGTGGTCTTGATCACGCCGTCGAACTCGCCGATCTCGTCGAGCAGGGCGTCGAGCCGCATCGTTGTTTCGGCCTGCAGCACGGCCATGTAATCGAACTCGCCACTGACGGAAGCCAATTGCCGCAGCTCCGGCAGGCCGCCGAGCTTCTTAACCACCTCGCGCCCGGCCTTGGGCTGGACGGTGATGCCGACAAATGCCTGCACACCTTGACCGGCTGCGTCGCTGCCCAGCCGCGCCGTGTAGCCGACCACCGTGCCGCTGGCTTCCAGCCGCGCCAGCCGCGCCACCACGGTGGTGCGGGCCACGCCCAGTTTGCGTGCCAGATTGGCCGTGCTTTCGCGGGCATTGGCTTGCAGCAGGGCGATCAATTGGCGGTCGGTGGTGTCTATTGCGGCGGCGCTCATGGATAACCCTTGTTTTTGACGATATGCCTGAGATGTCGGTCGATTCGTCATTTTGAAGCGATTTATCGTCGAACTCATGCTTTCTTTCGACGTCGCTGTTTTTTAGACTCGCCCACATCTCGTCAGCTCACGAAAGCCCCTCATGAAAGTTGCCCTCCTCGGCGCCGGCCACATCGGCCAGACCATCGCCCGCCTGCTGCACGCCACCGGCGACTACCAGGTCACCGTGATCGACAAATCGGCCGCCGCGCTGGCCAAGCTGGCCGCCGAGGGCATCCAGGGCGCGCTGGTCGACACCGAAAACACCGTGGCGCTGGCGGCAGCCCTGCGCGGCCAGACCACGGTCGTCAACGCCTTGCCGTACCACTTGGCCATCACCGCCGCCCAACTCGCGCTGGAAGCCGGTTGCCACTATTTCGACCTGACCGAAGACGTCGCCGCGACGAAAGAAATCAAGCGTCTGGCCGAGGGGGCCAAGACCGCCTTCATGCCGCAATGCGGCTTGGCGCCGGGCTTTATCGGCATCGTTGCCCACCATCTGGCCAAGGGCTTTGATTCACTCAACGACGTGAAGATGCGCGTTGGCGCGCTGCCGGCCTTCCCGACCAACGCGCTCAAGTACAACCTGACCTGGAGCGTGGACGGCCTGATCAACGAGTACTGCCACCCCTGCGAAGCGATCCACGACGGCCGTGCCATCGAGGCACTGCCGCTGGAAGGGCTGGAGCATTTCTCGCTCGACGGCACCGAGTACGAGGCCTTCAACACCTCTGGCGGGCTGGGCACGCTGTGCGAGACGCTGGAGGGCCGGGTGCGCACACTGGACTACAAAAGCGTGCGTTACCCAGGCCACCAGGCGCTGATGAAAATGCTGCTGGAAGACCTGCAGCTCAAGGACGACCCGCAGACCCTCAAGGACATCCTGCGCAAGAGCGTGCCGGGCACGATGCAGGATGTGGTGCTGGTGTTTGTCACCGTCAGCGGACTGCGCGCCGGGCAGTTGCTGCAAGAGGTATTCGCCCGCAAGATCTTTGCCGACCGTAGCGAGGGTGCACCGCTGTCGGCAATCCAGATCACCACCGCGGCGGGCATTTGCGCGGCGGTCGATCTGTTCCGCGACGGCAAG
>JBBQKT010000387.1:0-2860 GCA_038327205.1 Burkholderiales bacterium
TTGAGGATCATCCGGCCCAGCACGATCGGCTCAGGCCGCTCGCTCGGGTCGGGCGCGAAGCCGGGGATGATTTCCTTCGGGATTTCGCGCTTGATCAGTTTTTCGATTTCCTTCAGGAAGCCGTTCTCGTCCACGCAGACCAGGCTGACGGCCTCGCCGGTGGCACCCGCGCGGCCGGTGCGGCCGATGCGGTGCACATAGTCTTCCGACACGTTGGGCAACTCGAAGTTGACGACGTGGGGCAGCTGATCGATGTCGATACCGCGGGCAGCGATGTCGGTTGCCACCAGCACCTGCAGGTCACCGGTCTTGAACTCGGCCAGCGCCTTGGTGCGGGCACCCTGGCTCTTGTTGCCGTGGATGGCCATGGCGCTGATGCCCTGGTCGTTCAAATAGTCGGTCAGGCGGTTCGCGCCATGCTTCATGCGGGTGAACACCAGCACTTGCTGCCAGTTGCCGGTCTTGATCAAGTGGGCGAGCAATTCCTTCTTGCGCTCGCGGCCCACCGGGTGCACCTTCTGCACGATCGCTTCGGCGGTCTGGTTGCGGCGCGCCACTTCGATCAGCGCTGGCTGGTTGAGCAGCTTGTCGGCGAGGTTCTTGATGTCGTCGCTGAAGGTGGCCGAGAACAGCAGGCTTTGCTTCTTGGCAGGCACCAGGGCCAGCACCTTCTTGATGTCGTGCACAAAGCCCATGTCGAGCATGCGGTCGGCTTCGTCGAGGATCAGGATCTGCACTTGCGACAGATCCAGCGTGCCTTGCTGCGCGTGGTCGAGCAGGCGGCCGGGTGTCGCCACCAGGATGTCCACGCCGTCACGCAGGCGGTTGATCTGCGGCTGCATGCCGACACCGCCGAACATCACCATCGTCTTCAGCGGCAGGTATTTGCCGTAAGTCTTGACGCTCTCTTCGACCTGGGCGGCCAGCTCACGCGTCGGGGTCAGCACCAGAGCGCGGATGGCGGGCTTTCCGCGCTTGTTGGTGGCGGGTGCGCCTTCGGTCAGGCGTTGCAGCATGGGCAGGGTGAAGCCTGCGGTCTTGCCGGTGCCGGTCTGTGCGCCGGCCAGCAGGTCGCCGCCCTTGAGCACAGCGGGAATCGCCTGCATTTGGATCGGGGTGGGGGTGGTGTAACCGGCGTCGGCAATGGCGCGCAGCAGCGGAGCCGTGAGGCCCAGGGATTCAAAACTCATGGAGGTTTTCATTTGCACGGTGCGCCCTGAGTGCAGCCGCGCCACTTGAGGGGTGGCGCCAGTCTTCGGGCTGCGGCTGGGAAGCGTGCTTGGCTGAAAGAAAAAAGCAACGCCGCGCAAGACTGAGAGGCGCGGCGACCCCTCGATTCTAAACCACTCTGGGTGATGTGCCGGCCAAGCGCCGCGCCGCGCCGTGCCTACTTGCTGACGTTCGCCCAGTCCGCGTTCAACCAATTGCCGGGTGAGTGCGTGACATTGAAGTTGGCGCGCATCGCCCAGGGGATGACCTGGCGATGCAGCGGGATCAAGTTGACCTGCTCTCGAAAGCCCTGCAGAGCGGCCTTGACCAGACCCTCCCGCTTTTTGGGATCGGTCTCGACGGTGGAGGCGGCAGCCAAGGCATCGGCCTTGTCGTTGATGGAGCCGCCGTAGTTGGCGTAGCCGATGCCCTGCTCGCCGCGATTGCGCAACACGGGGCTGAGCATGACCTCGGCGTCGGTCGTGCCGCCGCCCCAGCCGGCCAGGAACAGGCTGGTGTCGAACTTTTCCATCTTCGGGAAAAACAGGGCGCGGGGCATGGCATTGACCTTGACCTTGACCTTCAACTGAGCCCACATGCTGGCCAGCGCGACGCAAATTTTCTCGTCGTTGATGTAGCGGTTGTTGGGGCAGTCGAGGGTGATCTCGAAGCCGTCGGCGAACCCGGCCTCGGCCATCAGTTTGCGGGCCGCGCCGAGGTCGTAGGGCAGCCGGGTTTCGACGGCCGGGTCGCTGTAGCCGCCCTTGACCGACGGGGTGAGGCCACCGGTGGGCTGGGAGTAGCCACTCATCAGCTTGCTTTTGATCACCTCAATGTCGATCGCCTGGTAGAGCGCGCGGCGCACCCGCTGATCCTTGAACGGGTTCTTGTCGCCCGGCGCGTTGGCATAAAGCAGCTTGTCGCGCGTTTGGTCCATGCCGACGTAGATCAGGCGGTTCTCAACCCCGTCGACCACCTTGATGCCGGGGGTGCTGCGCAGCCGCTCGATGTCGCGGGGCGGTGGGTCGATCACGAAGTCGATTTCGCCGGAGATGAGCGCGGCGGTGCGGGTGGCATCGTTGCCGATGGGGATGAACTGCAGCTCCTGCACATTGCCCTGTCCGGGCTCGCCCCGGCCCCAGTAGTTGGGGTTGCGCTTGAAGACCGTCTTCACGCCCGGCTGGCGGCTCACCAGCATGAAGGGCCCGGTGCCATTGGCGTTCAGATTGGCATAGGAGTCTTCCTTCTCCTTGAAGTTGAGCGGCTTGGTGACGCGGTTGGCCTCGCACCACTTCTTGCTCATGATGTGAAGGCTTAGCAGGTGCTCCGCAAAGATGGGATTGGGTTTGTCCAGCGCGAACACCACGGTGAGCGGATCAACCGCCTTGGGAATGCCGACCGCATTGGCATAGACCCGGTAGGGGGACGCCGGATCGCGCAGGCGCTGCATCGAGAACACCACATCGTCCGCCGTGAACGGCGTGCCGTCGTGAAACTTGACGCCCGGCCGCAGCTTGACGCGCCACAGCAGCGGGGTGACCTGCGTCCACTCGGTGGCAATGGCCGGGCCCACGCTCTGGTCCTTCTGGCGGCGGACCAGGTAGTCGTAGACCTGTCCGTTGAGCGAGTTGGTGAGGATCTCGTTTTGCGA
>JBBQKT010000388.1:0-2829 GCA_038327205.1 Burkholderiales bacterium
CGTGGCCGCGCTGGCGCAGGGCGCGCGCGGCTTCACCCATTTGTTCAACGCGATGACCGGCTTGCACCACCGCGCGCCCGGCATGGTCGGCGCGGCCCTGGCCCACGCGCAGTATGCGGAGCTGATCCCCGACCTGCTGCATGTTCACCCCGGTGCGCTGAAGGTGGCGATGCGGGCCATCCCCTGCTGCTATTGCGTCACCGATTCCACCGCCGCTGCCGGCATGCCCGATGGGGAGTACCGCCTGGGCCGCCACACCGTTCGCAAATGCCTGGGCGGCGTGCGCCTGGCCGATGGCACGCTCGCGGGAAGCACCTTGACGATGGACCAGGCGCTCCGCAACCTGGTTCAGCACTTGGGGCTGGACCTGATCGAGGCGTCGAAGCGGGTTTCGACCTATGCCGCCGACTACCTGGGCCTGAACGACCGAGGGCGTCTGTTGCCCGGCGCCTTGGCCGATTTTGTGTTGATGGACCGGCGCGACCTGCAGTTGCAGCGCGTCGTGATTGAAGGAGAAGTGCTCGATGTCGACCACCCAAATGCTTGAAGAATGCCGGGCCGCCCCCGCTGCCGTCGCCCGCCAGCTCGCCGCTGACCACGAGGCCTACGCCGCGCTGGGCGTCAGCCTGCGCGAGCAACCACCATCAGGCTTGCTGACCATTGCCCGCGGCAGTTCCGACCACGCGGCGCACTACATGGCCTACCTGATCATGGCGCGACTCGGGCGTTTGGTGACGTCGCTGCCGATGTCTCTGGTCACGCTGTACCAAAGCAAGATCGCCTCCGCCGGGCTGGTGTCGATGGCGTTTTCGCAATCGGGCCAAAGCCCCGACCTGGTCGCGCCAACGCAGTTTTTCCGCAAGGGGGGCGCACGCACGGTGGCCTTCGTCAACGCCGCCGGTTCGCCGCTGGCCGAGGCTGCGCAATTTGTCTTCCCGCTGCATGCCGGGCCCGAGCAAAGCGTCGCCGCCACCAAGAGCTATATCGCCCAGCTGGTGGCCGGCGCCCGCGTGGTGGCCGCCTGGACGCAAGATGATGATTTGAATGCCGCGCTGCAGACCCTGCCGCAGGCGCTGGAACGCGCAGCCAAGATCGGCGTAGAAGACTGGTCGGTCGCCGTCGACGTGTTGAAAGATGCCGACCGCCTGTTTGTCATCGGCCGTGGCCTGGGCTTGCCGATTGCGCTTGAAGCGGCGCTCAAGTTCAAGGAAACCTGCGGCATCCAGGCCGAGGCGTTCTCGGGCGCCGAAGTGAAGCATGGTCCGATGGCCCTGGTCGAGGACGGCTACCCGCTGCTGGTGTTTGCGCCGCGCGGCCCGGCGCAGGCCGGTCTGTTGGCCCTGGCCGAGGAGATGCGTGGCCGGGGTGCCCGCGTGCTGCTTGCTGCACCGGCGGGCACGCCCGGTGCCGAATTGCCGCTGGCAACGACCGGCAGCGACGACCTCGACCCCATCGCCGTGGCGCAGAGTTTTTATCCGATGGTCGAGGCGCTGGCCCGCGCCCGCGGCCTGAACCCCGACCAGCCGCGCCATTTGGCCAAGGTCACGAAAACCCATTGATTGCGAGTGCTGCCATGACCCCCTTACTCCCTGGCCAGCTCGTGATGGTCGACATTCCAGGCCAGACACTCGACGCCGAGACGGCCGATTTCCTGCGCGCACACCAAATTCGCGCCGTCTGCCTGTTCCGAAAAAATCTGGGGTCAGAGTCAGATATTCGCCAGCTGACCGCCGACCTGCGTGCGGTGATGGGCGCGGGTGCCTTGATCGGCATCGATCAGGAAGGCGGCTCGGTGATCCGCGCCACGTCCTTGCCGCAAGCCCCGGCTGCGATGGCCCTGGGCGCGATTGGCGATGAAGCGCTGGCCGAGCAGGTCGGCGCGGCAGTCGCCCGTGGCCTGCGGTCTTTGGGCATCAACTGGAACTTCGCGCCAGTGCTGGATGTCAACAACAACCCGGCCAACCCGGTGATTGGCGAGCGCAGCTTTGGCGAAGACCCGGCCCTCGTCACCCGCATGGCACGGGCCTGGATGCGCGGCAGTTTGCGTGAGGGCGTGGCCTGCTGCGTCAAGCACTTCCCCGGCCATGGCGACACCCATGTCGATTCGCACCACGCGCTGCCGACGGTGGACAAATCACTGGCCGAGCTGGAGGCGCTGGAGCTGTTGCCCTTCCGCGCTTTGGCCTCCGGTGCTGAAGGCAATCTGCCCGCCCCGGCCATCATGACGGCCCACATCGTCTACCCGCAGATCGACCCCGAGTACCCCGCCACCCTGTCCCACGCGATGCTCACCGGCCTGCTGCGCGAGCGCATGGGCTACCAGGGCGTCATCATCACCGACGCCTTGATGATGAAGGCCGTCTACGACCGTTACGGCCATGCCAAGGCCGCCGTGCTGGCCCTGCGAGCTGGGGCCGACATGCCGCTGGCCCAGGGCAGCAAGGACGAGCAGGCGGCAACCCTGGCAGCGATTGGCGCGGCGCTGGCGGCAGGCGAGTTGACCGAGGCACCGTTGCTGCAAGCGCGTGCGCGGCTGGATGCCCTGGCCGCCGCTTATCCGGCCCTGACCAGCGACTACGCCGCCGAGCAACGTGCCCGCGACGATGCCTTGATGCACACCGTCTGGGCGCAGGCGCTGACCGCGCTGCGCGGTGCCTCGCCGCCGGCCCGCAGCCAGCCGCTGCGCGTCATCACCCAAGCCAGCGTGATCAGCGACGGGGTGTCGGAAGCCGGGCTGCCTGCGTCTTCCGTCGCCGCCTTGTTTGATGGCTTTTTCGACGATGTGCAGTTCGTCCACCTGCCCGATCTGCGCGCGCTGCAAGCCAGCGA
>JBBQKT010000389.1:0-2828 GCA_038327205.1 Burkholderiales bacterium
CCAACGGGTTGGCAGCGTTGTTGTAATAGCGGGTGTAGTCGGCCTGGATGGCAAAGCCGAGCAGCCGGTTCGGGTCGGCCAGGGTGATGCGGCTGCTGGCGTTGAAGCCCGCCAAGGCCGCGCCGCTGTTGTAGTTGACGGCAGACACGGTGCCCGAGCCGCCGCTGGCGGTCTTGAAGTCGGGCCGCAGCGCAACCATGCGCAGCAGCGCATCGGCCGAATTGCCCTGCGTGCCAAAGCCGTTGTCGGGCATGAACAGATAGCTGCCGGCTGTCGGGCCGTTCAGCACTGCCGAGAAGCCTTGCACCGATTGCTGGTTAAGAAGGGGCAGCGGGTTACCGCCGGCACCGCTCGCGAATTGGCCGGTCGTCGGGCCGTCGGAAAAGGTGTTGGCGGGCATCAGGGCCCAGCCGGTCAGCGTGTTGGCTGCCTGGGCTTGCGCCACCGGGGCTACCAGGGCTGCACCGAAGGCGAGGCTGAGGATGGACAAGCGGCAACGATTTTTCATGGCGGTCTCAGGGGCTGCAGAGATCCGCATTCTTGACATCGGCAGTGACCTGGCCGTGACAGTCGGCAAATCAAAATAGGCCGATCGGCCTTCCGACGCTTGTCGGGTGAAGGCGTGGGCTTCAGGCATTGAACACGCCGTCATCGAAGGCAGTGTTGAAGCTGGCAGCATCGCGCTGCAGTTGCACGGCGCAGCCCTGCGACAGCTCAAGCAGGCGGGCCCGCCATTTGCGTCGTTGGCCAAAGGCGATCAACTCGTCTGCAATGGCTGAGCCCTCGCGGCCGCTGCCGCGCAAATGCGCCCAGCCGATCAGGCGGCCCATCGTGCCAATCAGCGCAGTCAGTTCGCCCGGCGAGTGGTGCGCGCCTTTCAAGCTGACACGGTCATCTGATGGCTGCAGCACACGCAACACGCAGGGCGTTTCATTCAACTGCACAGGCTGCAAGAACGCCATCGACACCGCCTGCAGGCGCCTTTGCAGCGCCACCACGCGGTGCGCTTCGGTGGCCCAGGCAGGCTGCACGAGCTTGAGTGCAGGCAGCAGTGAGGACGGCAGCGCCTTCTTCATATCGAGCAGGAGGTTGCCCTCGGAGCCCCCCCGGCCTTTGACCAGCATGACAAAGCGATCGACGCCCAGGCTGGCCGTGCCCGCCACCCGTTGGGCGACATCCAGCAGCGCGTAAAAATCAGGGTGGGCCTGTCCCTTGGCGAATTCGCCCATGAACTGGGTCAGGGCCAGGCGCTGCGCGTCAGTGACGGGCAGCATCTTCTTGCCATCGACCTTGAGCCGCCGGTGGCCGCGCTGAATGACGGTGCGCGCGTTCAAGAAATCGCTGGGCTGACGAAGGCGCAGGCCGTCGAGCAGGTCGCGCAAGATGCCGTGAGCCACTTCACGCTCGATCCAATAGGCCTTGCCACCCGCCAAGGTGGCGGCATAGCTGTCCAAAAAGTGCTCGCCCAACAGGGCCGAGTCACTGGCGTCTGCGCCCAAGCCCTCGGCCGCAATATGCAAACTCGTCAAGAAGCGCAGCAGATCCCAGCTGGCAGGGGCCAGCGCCGCATCGTCAAAATCATTCAGGTCAAAGTAGGCCAGCCCGTTGTCGCCCTGGTAGCAGCCAAAGTTCTCCAGATGCAGGTCGCCGCAGGCCCATACCGCCGGTGCCGATTTGAGCCCGCCGCCGCGCGGCAGTTGTGCATAGAACAAGTGGCAGGTGCCACGCAGAAATGCATGGCGGTCATCACGCATCGCCCGGTATTTGAGAGCCAGCCGTTCGGGGTCACGGCCGAAGTTATAGGTTTGAATCTGCTGCACCACATCCACTGTCGCGTCTCCCGCTGAAGCCATTGGCCCCAAGGGTACGCGGGTTCGGTCGATGTTCAGCCCGCCGACACGGCAGGCGTCAGTCGGTCAGTCCGATTTGAGCGCTGTGAACCTCAATCTCAGCGCGTTGCTGATCACCGAAACCGAGCTGAGGCTCATCGCCAGGGCGCCGATCATTGGCGACAGCAGCCAGCCGGTGAACGGGAACAGCACCCCAGCGGCCAGCGGTACGCCGAGCAGGTTGTAGATGAAGGCGAAGCCGAGGTTCTGCTTCATGTTCGCCACGGTGGCGACGGACAAAGCGCGCGCTGTTGCAATGCCACGCAAATCGCCCTTGACCAGGGTGAGCTGTGCGCTGTTCATCGCCACATCGGTGCCCGTGCCCATGGCGATACCGACATTGGCCTGGGCCAGGGCGGGCGCATCGTTGATGCCGTCGCCCGCCATCGCCACGATCCGGCCTTCCTTTTGCAGTCTCTCGACCAGTTGCAGCTTGTCGCCCGGCTTGACCTCGCCGTGGATTTCCTCGATGCCCAGCCGCTTGCCGACGGCCTGCGCGGTAGTCAGCCCATCGCCGGTGGCCATGATGATGCGCAGCCCGGACTTGCGCAGCGAGGCAAGCGCATCGGCCGTGGTCGCCTTGACCGGATCGGAGACGGCGAGCAGTCCCGCCAGCTGGCCGATGTCATTGTCAAAAACGGCCAGGTGCATGACGCTGGCACCCTGGCTGCGCAAGGCCTCGGCCTGGCTGGCCAGCGGTGCCACGTCGATGCCGAGCTGCTGCATCAATGTGACGTTGCCGATCGCCAGGGACTTGCCGCCCACGACCCCTTTCACGCCAATGCCCGAGGCGGCGTCAAACTGCTCGGCCTTCTCAAGGGTCAAGTTGCGCTCCCGCGCTGCGTTGACGATGGCGGCTGCCAGCGGGTGCTCGGCACCTTGGTCGAGGCTGGCTGCCAGCCGCAACACCTCGTCCTCGCTGAAGCCATTGACACCGAT
>JBBQKT010000390.1:0-2824 GCA_038327205.1 Burkholderiales bacterium
TCGCCGATGGGTGCGGCCCTGCACCACATCATGGAACACACCGCGCACCACGTGGACATGAGCGTGCCGCTGTACCGGCTGAAGGCCGCGCAGGGCCTGCTGGAGGAGCGGCTGCGCGGGCATATCGTCATCCAGCCGTTCTCCTGGTCCTGGTACCGGGACACGGCGCGGCGCTGCAAGCTGTATGACTTTCAGCAAGGCTGTTGGACCGACTTCAAAGGCAGGCGCACCAGCGAGCCGCTGACCGTCTCCAGCCCAGCCCTTTGACGCGGGCCGCCTAAACTGGCGGCTGCACATAAAGGGGCGCGAACATGAAAAGTCTTGAACTGCGGTCGTTGGTGACGGGCAGCGGCACGCTGGCCCTGTCTTTGATGGACGTCGAAGTGCCTGCGCCCGGCGCAGACGAGGTGGTGGTGCGCATTGAGGCCGCGCCAATCAATCCGTCGGACCTGGGTCTGCTGTTCGGACCGGCCGACATGACCGCCGCCGTGGCCTCCGGCAGCGCGGCACGGCCGGTGATCACCGCACCGATCGCCCCCGCTGCGATGAAGGCGCAGGCCGCGCGGCTCGACCAGTCGATGCCGGTCGGCAACGAGGGCGCCGGCACGGTGGTGGCAGCCGGCAGCTCGCCCGCTGCGCAGGCCCTGCTGGGCCGCCGCGTGGCGGTGCTGGGTGGGGCGATGTACACGCAACTGCGCTGTATCGCGGTAGCCCAGTGCCTGCTGTTGCCCGATGACGCCAGCGCGGCCGATGGCGCGTCCTGCTTCGTCAACCCGCTGACCGCGCTGGGCATGGTCGAGACGATGCGGCGCGAGGGCCATCAGGCCTTGGTGCACACGGCAGCCGCCTCGAACCTGGGGCAGATGCTGTTGCGCATCTGCCAGATGGACGGCATTGCCCTGGTCAACATCGTGCGCAAGCCCGAGCAGGCGGCAATGCTGCGCGAGCAGGGCGCCGCGCATGTGTGCTGCACGGCATCGCCGGACTTCATGGATGAGCTCACCGAGGCCCTGGTGGCCACCGGCGCAACCATTGCCTTTGATGCTACCGGTGGTGGCCGGCTGGCCGGGCAGATCCTCACCGCCATGGAGGCCGCCATCGCCCGCACGCAGCCGGCCGCGTTCAGCCGTTACGGCTCGAACGTGCTCAAGCAGGTCTATATCTACGGCGGACTTGAGACCGGGCCGACCGAGTTCGTGCGTAATTTCGGCTTCACCTGGCGGATGGGCGGCTGGCTGTTGTTCCCGTTTCTGCAGCAGTTGGCGCCCGAGCGGGTGGTGGCGCTGAAGGCGCGGGTGGCGGCCGAGCTGAAGACCACCTTCCGCAGCCATTACGCCGAAGAAATCTCGCTCGTCGAAGCGCTGCAACTGGCCAAAATTGCGCAGTACGGCCCGCGCAGCACCGGTGGCAAATTTTTGTTGAACCCGCAAAAAGGGAGCCCGTCCGCATGAAGTACCGCAATCTCGGCAGCAGCAACTTGAAGGTGTCGGCGCTGTGCCTCGGCGCGATGATGTTTGGTGACCAGACCGACGCGGCCGAGGCGGCGCGCATCGTGGCCGATGCCCAGGCGCAGGGCGTCAACTTCATCGACACCGCCGATGTCTACAAGGCCGGCGCCTCGGAAGAAATGCTGGGCGCCCTCATCAAGGCGGATCGGCATGACTGGGTGCTGGCCAGCAAGCTGGGCAACACGATGCCGGGCGGCATCAACCGGGGCCATTACTCGCGCGCTTGGATGATGCGCGAGTTGGATGAAAGCCTGCGCCGCCTGCAGACCGATCACCTCGACATCTATTACCTGCACCGCGACTTCGCCGGCATGAACCTGGAAGAGCCGCTGCGCGCCCTGGGCGACATGATCGCCAGCGGCAAGATCCGTTATTGGGGCCTGTCCAACTTCAGGGGCTGGCGCATCAGCGAGATGGCCCATCTGGCCGCGCGCCTGGGCGTGCCGGGCCCGGTGGTCTGCCAGCCTTATTACAACCTGCTCAACCGCATGCCCGAGGTCGAGATCCTGCCCGCCTGCGAGCACCACGGCATCGGCGTGGCCTCGTACAGCCCGATTGCGCGGGGGGTGTTGACGGGCAAGTACGCACCCGGCCAGCAGCCCGATGCCGACACCCGCGCCGGGCGCGGCGACAAGCGGATTGCCGAGACGGAATTCCGCGAAGCCTCGTTGCTGATTGCCCAGCAGCTCAAGCAACACGCCGAGGCCAAGGGCGTGACCTTGGCGCAGTTCGCCACCGCCTGGGTGCTGGCCAATCCGGCCATCAGCGCGGTCATTGCCGGGCCGCGCACGCTGGCGCAGTGGCAGGACTATCTACCGGCCATCGATTACATGGTCGACGCGGAGGACGAAGCGCTGGTCGACAGCTTGGTGGCCCCTGGCCATCCGTCGACGCCCGGCTTCACCGACCCGGCCTATCCGCTGATCGGGAGGCGTACTGCAAGCTGATTTGACCCACGCTGTCTCGCGACTGCGCAGCGCCTGTCTCGCGCACAGCAGCACCCTGCCGTTTCTGGATCGCAACGGATTACAAAAAGCCCGTTGCGCGGTGTGCCGCCTGCCGCCCAGCCACTGCATGTGCGCCTTGCGACCGGTCGTGCCGACGCGGGCCGCGGTGTGCCTGCTGATGGCCGAGTTCGAGCCGCTCAAGCCCAGCAACACCGGCTGGTTGATTGCCGATGTGGTGCCCGACACCGTGGCTTTCAGCTGGTCCCGCGTGGCGGTCGATCCGGCCCTGCTGGCCCTGCTCGCCGATCCGCAGTGGCAGCCGTATGTGGTGTTTCCGGGTGAGTTCGCCGAGCCTGAGCGGGTGGTGAC
>JBBQKT010000391.1:0-2813 GCA_038327205.1 Burkholderiales bacterium
GGCGGGCGGCGCGATAGCTTGCCAAACGATCGGCCAGCTGCGGATCGGTGGCGCTCAACAGCTCGCCCGGCGCCACCGTCACCGTATTCAACAGGCTCAGCAAGCGCTCACGCGGCTGTGAATCAGGTGCGTAGGTGATGCGCGGGGCGAGGCTGGCGACAACGGGCAGGTCGTCAGTGTTGGCCGCTGCGTCGCCCGCAAATTGCTTCAGAGATGCAGGCCCGGCGATGAAGCTGCCGAGCAGGGCGAATTCATCCTCGATGCCGAAGGCGGGTGCGTTGTGCAGGCCCGCCACCTCAAACTGGCTGCCGCCGTCGGCGCGGCCGATCAGGCCGATCACCGGCGTGTCCAGGCTGTTGCTGGCCAACAGCGCCGCGCCGCCGGGGTAGGCCGCGAGAAAGGACTGGACGATGCTGCGCAGGGTCTGGAGGTCCATCTGGTGCAACGGCAGCCATTGGCAAAAAACACCGCCCGCATTCAGCCGTGCGCGCACGGCGCGGAAATGCTCGGTCGTGTAGAGCGCGCCGGAGCCGCTGCGTGCGGGATGAAAGTTGTCCGACACGATCACGTCGTAGTGCTGGGTGCTGGCGTGCACAAAGCGGCGGGCGTCGGCGGCGATCAGGTGCAAGTTGGGAAGCTGTGGCGTGAAGTGGGCCGACGCGGCAATCACCTCGGGCAGCAGCTCGACGGCATCGACGCGCAGGGCCGGGTCTTGCGTGGCGGCGGCTGCGGCGGTCTTGCCCGTGCCCAGGCCCAGGAACAGCGCCTGTTGGGGGGCAGGGTGCAACGTCAAAGGCAACAGCGCTTGGCGGGCATCGAACCAGCCGCTGCTGCTGCTGCCCTCCTGCTGCCGGTTGTTGATGAAGAGGCGCGACACGCCGTCGGCGTCTTCCACCACGCTGACGGCCGCCATCGCGCCGTCCTGGTAGCTGATCAGGCGGCCGCCTTCGGGCAGGGCCACAAAGGCGAGGGGCGGGGCGAAAAACGCCAGGCCTGCGACAGCCGTGGCGCTGGCGATCTTGATCGGCAGCCGCCAGCCGCTCAGCAGCAGATAGCCCAGCGGAATCAGCAGCAATGCGGTCTTGGGGCCGATGACGGGGGTCAGCAGCACGCCGAACAACAGCGGCGCGGCGGCAGCGCCCAGGGTGTTGATGCCCAGCGCGCGGCCGAAGGACATGCCGGCGGCATTGGCCTCGGCGCAGAGCTGGCTGAATAGCGCGCCCATCACGAGCGTGGGCAGGCCGAAAGCGGCAAGGGCCAGCAGGGCCTCGGCAGCGAGCGCAGCGCTCATCCCGCTGCCAGTGACCAGGGCCTTGATGGCTTCGGCCGCCCACAGACTGCCGCTGCCCAGCAAGCAGGCCAGGGCCAGGGTAGCGAGCAAGCGGTCGGTGCTGTTGTTGTTGTTGTTGCCAAGGTCACGCCGTTTGGCCCAGGCCGCCGCGCCTATCGCAGTGCCGATCAAATAGACCGCCAGCAGCAGGGCAAAGGTGTAAACCGTGTCCTCCGCCACCTGGCTCAGCACGCGCACCACCAGCACCTCGTAGGCAATGCCCAAGAGGCCGGTGAGGGCGAGGCGGATCAGCGGCTTAGCCGCTGCAGCGGGCCGCGTCGCCACCCGCGGTGTGGTCTGCTTTGGCAATGCCCACCACGCCGCTGCGGCGCACAGCAGATTCAGCGCGCCGCAAAGCAGGGCCGTGCGCGCCAGGCCAAAACTGGGCACCAGCCAGAACGCGCTGAGCAGCACGCCCAGCACCGCGCCGGCCGTGTTGGCGGCGTAGAGCGCGGCGATCGAGCGTTGGCCCGGCGCTGCCAAAACACGCTCCAGCGCGGGCAGAGTTGCGCCCATCGCCGCAGTGGCAGGCAGCAGCAAAACAAAGGTGCCTGCAAAGGCAACGCTCCATTGCCAAACGGCGCTGGGCTGCTCGCCGATCAGGGCCAGCGCGGCGTTGCCAAACGGCCCGATCAGGCCGATCAAGGCCAGCGCCCACAGGCCGATCAGCAGTTCACAAGCGACATACCAGCGCAGCGGCTGAGCGCTTTGCTCGATGCGCCGGCCCAGGCCCAGGGCCCCCAGCGCCAGCCCGCCGAAGAAGGCCGCCACAACGGCCAGCACCGCCGCCGATTCATGGCCCAGCCACAGGGCGTTCTGTTGGGTCCAGACGATCTGGTAGCCCAGGCCGGCAAAGCCTGAGGCGGCCATCAAGGCATACCGAATCACCCGCTCGTCATCCGGAAAAGCCGACCGCGTAGCCCCAGGAATCCAGCCGCGCCGGAATCGCATTGAAGGCCAGGCTGATGCGCCGCCCGCCTGCGTTGGGTGGCACAGCGTGCATCAAGTAGCTGGGGAAGAACACCGCATCGCCGGGCTGCGGCGGTGGGCTGATCCATTTGTCCGCGTTGAACTCGCCCGGTTGCATCGCCGCATGGTCGTTGCGGAAGATGAAGTCGGTGCCGCCCGGCGATTTCATGAACACGGTGCGGGCCGAGTCATGCGTGGGCGTCAGGTAAAGCACGCCGGAAACGAAGCTGTTGGCGTGGTTGTGCATTGCCTGCCGACCGCCGGTGTCGAGCACATTGACCCACATCTCCTTCAGCGACCAGCCGAGTTTTTCGCCGAACAGCAGCGCGCCAAAGTCCACCAGCTTCGGCGTCAGCAGGGCCGCGACGTCGATCAGCAAGGGGCTGTCGCTGGGGCGCAGCACGGCCGTGTGGCTCAAGTTGGCCGAGGAGCTGTTGTCGCGCAGCGCGGTGGCGGTGAAGTGCGCCACCAGCGCGTCGACCAGCGGCTGCGGCAGCAAGCGCGGCGCGCGCAG
>JBBQKT010000392.1:0-2802 GCA_038327205.1 Burkholderiales bacterium
CCTGCACGACATGATCGCCGGCCGGCCCGACTGGTGCATCTCGCGCCAGCGCTCCTGGGGCGTGCCGCTGCCGATCTTTTTGCACAAGGACAGCGGCCTGGCCCATCCGAACACGCTGGACTTCATCGAGCGCGCCGCGCAAATCGTCGAGCTGGGCGGCGTCGAGGCCTGGGCCAAGCTCGACCCGGCCGAATGGCTGGGCAATGAGGCGGAGCAGTACAGCAAGGGCAGCGACATCCTCGATGTCTGGTTCGACTCCGGCTCGACCTTTGCCCATGTGTTGAACGGCAGCCACGGCGGCAGCGCGCACGCCACCGGCCCCGAGGCCGATCTTTATCTGGAAGGCCATGACCAGCATCGCGGCTGGTTCCATTCCTCGCTGCTGATCGCCTGCGCGCTGTACGGCCGCGCGCCCTACAAAGGCCTGCTGACGCACGGCTTTGTGGTCGATGGCCAGGGCCGCAAGATGAGCAAGTCGGTCGGCAATGTGGTCGCGCCGCAGACGGTCAGCGACAAGCTGGGCGCCGAGATCCTGCGCCTGTGGACGGCGTCCACCGACTACTCGGGCGATCTGGGGCTGGACGACAAGATCCTCGCCCGCGTCGTCGATGCCTACCGCCGCATCCGCAACACCCTGCGCTTCCTGCTCGCCAACACCAGCGATTTCGACGCGGCCACGCAAGCGGTGCCGCTCGATCAAATGCTGGAGGTGGACCGCTACGCGCTGGCCCGCGCGGCCGAGTTGCAGGCCGACATCCTGGCGCATTTCGACCGTTACGAATTCCACCCGGTGGTGGCCAAGCTGCAGGTCTATTGCTCCGAGGACCTCGGCGCTTTTTACCTGGACGTGTTGAAGGACCGGCTTTACACCACTGCCCCTGGCAGCCTGGCCCGCCGCTCGGCGCAGACGGCGCTGTGGCAGATCACGCAGGCGATGCTGCGCTGGATGGCGCCGTTCCTGAGCTTCACCGCCGAGGAGGCTTGGGCGATTGTCGGCAAGGGCGAAACGATCTTCACCGAGACCTATTGGACCTTCGCCGAACCCGACGCCGCGCTGCTCACCAAATGGAGCCGCATCCGCGAGATCCGCGAAGCCGCCAACCGGGCAATTGAGGACGTGCGCAAGGAGGGCAAGGTCGGCTCGTCCTTGCAAGCCGAGCTGGCGCTGGGTGTGGCCGAGCAAGATTTGGCCCTGCTGCAAAGCTTGGGCGATGACCTGAAGTTCGTCTTCATCACGTCGGCTGCGTCGGCTACTTTGGCTGATGCCTTGGTCGTCATCGTCACGCCGTCCGCCGAGCAAAAGTGTGAGCGCTGCTGGCACTACCGCGCCGACGTCGGCAGCAACCCCGCGCACCCGACAATTTGCGGGCGCTGCGACAGCAATTTGCACGGCACTGGAGAGACGCGCCAGATCGCTTGATGACGCGCAAGCGATATGCCGCCCAGGGCTGCGGCTACAGTAGCAGCCAGACCGCTTTTCAACGCCGTTCAACTCCGATCCGCATGGCCCAGCCCAAATCGTTCGTCCGTTCTACGTCCTCGTCTCCGCGCCTGCTGCAATGGCTGGCCATCGCACTCGTCATCATCCTGCTCGACCAATTCACCAAGGTGCTGGTGATGGGCAGCTTTCAGCTGGGCGACAGCCGCTTCGTCACCTCGTTTTTCAACCTTGTGCGGGCCCACAACACCGGCGCGGCGTTCAGCTTTTTGGCCGATGCGGCGGGTTGGCAACGTTGGTTTTTCACGGGGCTGGGGTTGGTGGCAACCGTCGTCATCACGTTTTTGCTGAAGCGCCACGGCCATCAAACCCTGTTTGCCACGGCGCTCAGTCTCATCCTCGGCGGTGCACTCGGCAATGTGATTGACCGGCTGTTGCACGGCTATGTGGTGGACTTCGTCCAGGTGCATTACGGCGGCTGGTATTTCCCTGCCTTCAATGTGGCGGACAGCGCGATCAGCGTGGGTGCCGTGCTGTTGATCTGGGACGAGTTGCGCCGCGTTCGCAAGACTTGAATGACACAGCCCCCACGCTCACTTCGTTCCCTGCCTGTGGGCTTGCAAGCCCATAGGCGCTCGCCAGCCGCGAGCCAGCGCGCAGGCGCTTGCCCGGCACGGGCTCGCCCCCCCAAGGGGGCGGCGCCCGGACACAAAGAGTCCCTGCGGACTATTTGTGCCTGGCGGCGGCCAAGGCCTCTGGCCGCGGCGCTTCATCGCCTTCGGGCGGCCGGGCGGCGCTGAAATGCTCGACTTCTCCAGTCTCACCCACTACGACTGGCTGGATGTGCCGATGTGGGTGTTCGACCCGGAACGGCAGCGCAATCTGTGGGCGAACGCCGCTGCGCTGAGTTTCTGGCGGGCAGAAAGTGCCGAGGCGTTTTTGTCGCAACATTTCTCCGACAACAGCGAACCGGTGCGCGAGCGGCTGGCTGTCACCGCCGCCGACCACAGCCAGGGCAAGATCGTGCGCGAACAGTGGACGCTCTATCCGCGTGGCCACCCCACCACCGTGATGCTGGTCTCGCGCGGCATCCGCACGCCCGACCGCCGCCAAGTGATGCTGTTCGCTGCTGATTCGCTCGACAGCGGTGTCGACAAATCGATGCTGCGCGGTGTCGAGGCACTGCAACACACCTCGGTGCGCATCGCCGTGTTCAGCCTCAAAGACGGCAGCACTTTGATGCGCAACCCGGCCGCCGCGCTGACCTTCGGCATGGCCAAACCAGCCCACGCCTCAACAACGCCTGGCCAACGCGAATTTGACGCTCTGTTCGCCGTACCCGGCGACGCCGACGATTTGTTCAG
>JBBQKT010000393.1:0-2758 GCA_038327205.1 Burkholderiales bacterium
ACAGCGATACCGATGTCGAAATAGCCGTGGTACACGATGTCGTTGCCATCCACCGACGCGTTCAGCACCGGGTACTTCTTCAGCGCCGCAACAGCCGCCTTGACGAAGAAGCTCATAAAGCCGAGCTTGACGCTGTGCTCCTTCTCGAACTTCTCCTGGAAGCGTTTTCGCATCTCCATCAGCGGGCCCATATTGACCTCGTTGAAGGTGGTCAGGATGGCGTTGGTGGATTGCGATTGCAGCAGGCGTTCGGCGATGCGGGCGCGCAGGCGGCTCATCGGCACGCGCTGCTCGGGACGGTCGCCCAGGCTTTGCTGTTGTGGTGCGACGACCGCTTGCAGCAAGGCCTTGGCCGGCGCGACCACCGCGACCGGTGCAGCAACAGCGGCAGGCTTGGGTGCGGACACGGCGGCCAGCACATCACCCTTGGTGACGCGGCCGTCCTTGCCCGAGCCGGCCACATCGCCCACCTTCATGGCGTTGTCGGCCAGCAGCTTGGCGGCGGCGGGCATCGCCACGTCGGACTTGCTCGTGCTGCTCGCCACCGGGGCGGCGGCGGGAGCAGCAGGAGGTGTCGGCAGGGCCTTGACTTCAAGCGGGCTCACCGCTGACACGCCATCGGTGTCGATACGGGCGATGACTTCTTCGCTGACGACGCTGTCGCCGTCGTTCTTGACCAGCTGCACCATGATGCCGGCGGCGGGTGCGGGCACTTCCAGCACGACCTTGTCGGTTTCGATCTCAACCAGGATTTCATCGATGGCAACGGCCTCACCGGGCTTCTTCTTCCAGCTCAGCAGCGTGCCTTCGGCAACGGACTCGGACAGTTGGGGGACTTTGACTTCTACGATGGCCATGATGTTTTTTCTTTCTGTTCTTAGAGCGCGGGCGCACCGCTTTCAGCAAGGCGCGCCCATCACGATTCTTTGAGCGACGCTTACTTCGTCAGGATGAAACCCTTGAGCTTGCCGAATGCCTGATCGAGCAGTGACTTCAGCTGCTCCTGGTGAAGATGCGAATAGCCCACTGCCGGCGAGGCCGAGGCCGGGCGGCCGGCGTAGCCGAGCTTCTGGCCGTCGGCCATGTTCTCGTGCACATAGTGCTGAACGAAGAACCAAGAGCCCTGGTTCTGCGGCTCGTCCTGGCACCACACGATCTCGCTCAGCTGCGGATATTTCTTCAGCTCGGCCGCGAAGGCCTTGTGCGGGAAGGGATAGAGCTGCTCGACGCGGATGATGGCCACGTCGGCGCCCTTGCGCTCGGTGCGCGACTTCACCAGGTCGTAATACACCTTGCCCGAACAAGCGATCACGCGCTTGACCTTGGCCGCGTCGATCGTCGTGTCGCGCTCGCCAATGACGGTCTTGAACTCGCCCTTGGTGAACTCGGCAATCGGCGAGGTCGCGTCCTTGTTCCGCAGCAGCGACTTGGGCGTCATGATGATCAGCGGCTTGCGGAACATGCGCAGTTGCTGACGACGCAACAGGTGGAAGATCTGCGAGGCTGAGGTCGGCTGCACCACCTGCATATTGTTGTCGGCGGCCAGCTGCATGAAGCGCTCCAGGCGCGCCGAGCTGTGCTCCGGGCCCTGGCCTTCGTAGCCATGCGGCAACATCAGGGTCAGGCCGTTGGAGCGGCCCCACTTCACCTCGCCGGAGGCGATGAACTGGTCGATCACCACCTGCGCGCCGTTGACGAAGTCGCCGAACTGGGCTTCCCAGATCGTCAAAGTCACCGGGTCGGCCGAGGCATAACCGTATTCAAACGCCAGCACCGCCTCTTCGCTCAGCAAGGAGTCGATCACGACAAAAGGTGCCTGACCTTCGGCGACGTTTTGCAGCGGCACATAGGTGCCGGTGTCCCACTTCTCGCGGTTCTGGTCGTGCAAGACGGCGTGGCGGTGCACAAAGGTGCCACGGCCGCTGTCCTCGCCCGACAAACGCACCGGGTAACCGGAGGCCACCAGTGAGGCATAGGCCATGTGCTCGCCCATGCCCCAGTCGATATTGATCTCGCCTCGGCCCATGGCAGCGCGGTCGGCAATGACCTTCTCAACCAGCGAATGAACCTTGAAGTTGCCGGGGATGGTGGTGATCTTCTCGGCCAGGCGCTTGAACTCGGCGGTCGGCAGGGCGGTATCGCAGCTGTCGGTCCACTTCCTGCCCAGGTACGGCGACCAGTCGGTGGCGTACTTGCTCTTGAAGTTGGTCAACACCGGATCAACCGTGTGGCGGCCCTCATCCATCGCCGCACGGAAGGCCTTGAACATCTCGTCCGGGCCCTCGGTCGGCAGCACGCCTTGCGCCACCAGCTTCTCGCCGTAGAGCTTGCGGGTGCCGGGGTGAGCGGCAATCTTTTTGTACATCAGCGGCTGGGTCAGCGCCGGCGTGTCCTGCTCGTTGTGGCCGAGCTTGCGGAAGCAGACGATGTCCACCACCACGTCTTTCTTGAACTCCTGGCGGTAGTCGAGCGCCAATTGCGTGCACAGCACGACGGCTTCCGGATCGTCGCCATTGACGTGCAAGACCGGCGCTTCGATCATCTTGACGACGTCGGTGCAATACAGGGTCGAGCGGCTGTCGCGCGGGTCAGACGTCGTGAAACCGATCTGGTTGTTGATGACGATATGCACCGTGCCGCCGGTGAAATAGCCCCGCGTCTGCGCCAGCGCCAAGGTTTCCATCACCACGCCCTGGCCGGCAAAGGCCGCATCGCCGTGCACCAGCACCGGCAGCACCTGCGCGCCGGTGGCGTCACC
>JBBQKT010000394.1:0-2752 GCA_038327205.1 Burkholderiales bacterium
TCAAGTCGGCGGATGACGCGAGCGTCGGCTTCGTCATTTTCCGTTGTGCCTCGCGCGCCATGCGCAAGAGCTTGCGCCGCAACTCCAGCACGCTGTGCTCGCGCTGCGACAGCAGGCTGATGGCGCGCATCTTGAGCGACAGCGGCTTCATGGCCTTCATCGTCTGGAAGCCGGCCTTGCAGCCGAGCTGGCCCTATTTCTCGGCCGGGGCGCTGGCTGCCAACAGCGGCACGCCCAGAGATTCCCGCACCTTGTTTTCGATTTCATGGGCGATGTCGGGGTTCTCGCGCAGGAATTCGCGCGCGTTGTCCTTGCCTTGGCCGATTTTCTCGCCCTGGTAGGCATACCAAGAGCCGGACTTCTCGACCACCTTGGCAACGACGCCCATGTCGATGATCTCGCCTTCGCGGCTGATACCTTCGCCGTAGAGGATGTCGAACTCAGCCGTTTTGAACGGCGGGGCGACCTTGTTCTTGACGACCTTGACCTTGGTCTCGGAGCCAATGACTTCCTCGCCCTTCTTGATCGAACCGATGCGGCGGATGTCCAGGCGCACCGAGGCGTAGAACTTCAAGGCGTTGCCGCCGGTGGTGGTTTCGGGGCTGCCGAACATCACGCCGATCTTCATGCGGATCTGGTTGATGAAGATGACCATGCAATTGGCCTTCTTGATCGTGGCGGTCAGCTTGCGCAGGGCCTGGCTCATCAGCCGGGCTTGCAGGCCGGGCAATGAATCACCCATTTCGCCTTCGAGCTCGGCCTTGGGGGTGAGGGCCGCGACCGAGTCGATGACGATCAGATCGACCGAACCGGAGCGCACCAGCGCGTCGACGATTTCAAGCGCTTGCTCACCGGTGTCGGGCTGGCTGATCAGCAGCTCTTGCAGGTTGACGCCGAGCTTTTGGGCGTATTGGATGTCAAGCGCGTGCTCGGCGTCGATGAAGGCGCAAACGCCGGCGATTTTTTGCATCTCGGCGATGACTTGCAACGTGAGCGTCGTTTTGCCCGAGGACTCAGGGCCGTAGATCTCGACCACCCGGCCTCGCGGCAGGCCGCCGACGCCCAGGGCAATGTCCAGTCCCAGCGAACCGGTGGAGACGACCTGGATGTCCTCGATCACCTCACCATCGGCCAAGCGCATGATGGAGCCCTTGCCGAATTGTTTTTCGATTTGTGCAAGGGCGGCTTGCAGGGCTTTGGCTTTTTCGGTGTTGAGTGCTTTGACGGGGGCGTCCATGAATATCTCCTGAATGGGCTGATCGAATTATGGCGCAATCTGTATGTTTGTACAGTAGTTTATGCCGATCAATTTGGCAAGCGCAGCTCCCTAAAATAGGGGCACAACAAAAACGGACGGAGACAAGCTCAATGCGCATCCTGATTGCAGAAGATGACCAAGTGTTGGCCGACGGCTTGCTGCGTGCGCTGCGAGCCTCGGGCTATGCGGTGGACCAGGTCAGCACCGGCACCGAGGCGGATGCGGCCCTGGCCTCGCATGAATTCGACCTGGTGATTCTTGATTTGGGGCTGCCGCGCCTGCATGGGCACGAGGTGCTGCGCAAGCTGCGCGCGCGGGGCTCGACGATGCCGGTGTTGATCCTGACGGCGGCAGACAGCATCGAGCAGCGCGTCAAGGGGCTGGATCTGGGTGCCGACGACTACATGGCCAAGCCGTTCTCGCTTCAGGAGCTTGAGGCGCGCGTGCGGGCGCTCACACGGCGCGGCCTGGGCACCGCGTCGAGCGTGATCAAGCACGGCCCCTTGAGCTTTGACGCAACCGGGCGGGTGGCCTATATCAACGACCAGATGATTGAGCTGTCGGCCCGCGAGCTGAGCCTGCTTGAAGTGTTGTTGCAGCGTGCCGGACGGTTGGTCAGCAAGGATCAATTGGTCGAGCGACTGTGCGAATGGGGCGAAGAGGTCAGCAACAACGCCATCGAGGTGTATATCCACCGGCTGCGCAAGAAGATCGAGCAGGGGCCGGTGCGTATCGCGACGGTTCGTGGCCTTGGCTATTGCCTGGAAAAAATCCCAGGCTGACATGGCGCAATGGGGCATCCCGATGGCTGAGCGCAGCCATCGACCCTTCGAGAGGGTCGGGCCTTGCTGGGGCGGCCCGGCGCTGCGGCCCTTGAATGACTGACAAAACTGCTGCAGAGACCGGCCAGCGCTCGCTGTTCGGCGAGATCCTCGACTGGATGCTGGCCCCGCTGCTGCTGATCTGGCCGATCAGCGTGGCGCTGACCTGGCTGGTGGCGCAGGGCATTGCCAACAAGCCTTATGACCGTGAGCTGGGCGAGATGGCGCGGACCCTGGGCTTGCAGGTGGCTGCGGCCGAGGCACCGCCTGGCC
The DNA here is from genome assembly GCA_038327205.1 of Burkholderiales bacterium. GTDB lineage: Bacteria > Pseudomonadota > Gammaproteobacteria > Burkholderiales > Burkholderiaceae_C > Paucibacter_A. Next base: position 2,353 of record JBBQKT010000394.1, read on the forward strand.
GCAGCGCCAAAAGCCGCTACGCGTTGGCCCCCGAAGCCGCCGCCCTGTTGCGCGCAGACGAGACCGACACCGTGTTTTATCAGGTGCTGGGCCTGCGCGGCGAGCTGCTCAGCGGCGATGCCAGTCTGGCCGTGCCCACCGAGGACGAGCTGATCGTGCCCTGGGAGTTGCACTTTCGCGATGAAGAAATCGGTATTGAGCGGGTCCGCGTCGCCTATCTCTGGGTCTCCCCCGAAGGCATGGCCGGTAGCCCAAAGATGATGCTGGTGCAGGTGGCCGAAACCCTGGGTAAGCGGGCGCGCTTGACCAATGAAATCATCAAGGGCGTGATCCTGCCGCAGTTCGTGATCCTGCCGCTGGCCGTGCTGCTGGTGTGGCTGGCGCTGGCGCGTGGCATTGC
>JBBQKT010000395.1:0-2726 GCA_038327205.1 Burkholderiales bacterium
CATTCGCAGTCACCGCAATGGTTGGAGGTCGCCGCCCGCACCTCGCAAGAGGCGGCCGATGCGTTGGGCGTGAGCCTGGGGCAGATCGCCAAATCGGTGGTGTTCAGGCGCAAGGCGGACGAGCATGCCGTGTTGGTGATCACCTCGGGCGACAAACGGGTGGATGAGAAAAAGCTCAAGGACATCACCGGCACGCTCGGCCGCGCCGACGCCGATTACGTCAAGGCGCGCACCGGGTTTTCAATTGGCGGCGTCTCGCCGCTGGGCTTTGCGCCCGCCGATGGGCACGGCGATCCGCTGCTGTTTGTCGATCAGGAATTGTTCCGCTTTGACGTGATCTGGGCCGCCGCCGGCCATCCGAACGGGGTGTTCAAGATGACGCCGGCCGAGCTGGCGCTGCTGACCGGCGCGCCGGTGATTGACGTGGTGCAAGCCGGATGACCGCCGCCACACTCGCCACCGTCAAATCACCCTGCACCAATGTCTGCCAGATGCACGCGCCGACCGGTTGGTGCGAGGGCTGCGCCCGCACGATCCCCGAAATCACCGGTTGGTCCAACGCCGATGATGCAAGCCGCCGGGCCGTCCTGGCGCGCTTGCCCGAGCGCCGTGCGGTGCTGATCGAACAAGGCATCTTCACCGCTGCCGAACCTGAGTCTTTGCGATGAAAAAAATCACCTTTTACTTCGATCCGATCTCGCCCTTTGCGGCGCTTGCCTTTGAGCAATTGCCCGAGGCGCTGGTGGGGCTCAGCTACGAGGTCGAGTACCGGCCTGTGCTGCTCGCGGCCCTGCTCCACGCGCTGGGGCAGAAGGGCCCGGCGGAGATCGAGGTCAAGCGGCAGTGGACCTTCCGGCAGGTCGCCTGGAAAGCGCACCAACTCGGCCTGCCCTTGCAGATCCCGGCCCAGCATCCGTTCAATCCCCTGCCGCTGTTGCGCCTGGCCTGGGCCAGCGCCGAGGCCGGCCGCACGCCAAACCGTCGCACGGTGGAGGCGATCTTTCACCATGTGTGGCAGGGTCAAGGTGCGGACGCCAATGACGCCACACGGCTTGAAGCACTGAAGCAAGCCCTGGCCCCCGTGCAAGATCCTGCCAGCGAGGCCGTCAAGGAGGCGTTGCGCACGGCGACCGAGCAGGCGCTGACCGCGGGAGTCTTTGGCGTGCCGACTTTCGAGGTGGACGGCAAGCTGTTCTGGGGCCTGGACGCGCTGCCAATGTTGGTGGCTTGTTTGCAAGGCGACCCCTGGTTTGATGCCGGTGGCCCATGGGATGCCGCCGCAAAATCACGGCCCGGCATCACGAGAAAGGCCTGAAACGCGTTACCCGTGCTTACCCTTGTCGGGGTCAAAATTTCAGATTACGAAATTAAACCCAAGGGTTGCAGCCGATTTTGTAAGCGCACGTTCAGCCCGGCGTCAGAGACCGGTCAGAGGCGGCTCCGATAGTTCGGGCTGACGAATCGCCGGTCGGCGGTTCCGCATAAAACATTTCGGAGACCCAATCCATGGCTACTGCCAGCGCTGTACCCGTCAACCGGCCCATGTCCGGCGAGGAAAAGAAGGTCATCTTCGCGTCCTCGCTCGGCACCGTGTTCGAGTGGTACGACTTCTATTTGTACGGCTCGCTCGCCCCCATCATCGCCAAGCAATTCTTCAGCGGCTTGGATGCGGGTGCAGCCTTCATCTTTGCGCTGCTGGCTTTTGCCGCCGGTTTCATCGTGCGTCCATTTGGCGCGCTGGTGTTCGGTCGTCTGGGCGACATGATCGGCCGCAAGTACACCTTCCTGGTGACCATCCTGATCATGGGCTTGTCGACCTTCATCGTCGGCTTGCTGCCTAACTTTGCCGCCATCGGCTGGGCGGCTCCCATCATCTTGATCGCACTGCGCATGCTGCAAGGCTTGGCGCTGGGCGGTGAGTACGGCGGTGCTGCCACCTATGTGGCCGAGCATTCACCGATGGGCAAGCGCGGGGCTTACACCTCGTGGATTCAGACCACGGCCACCGCCGGCCTGTTCCTGAGCCTGATGGTCATCCTGGGCACCCGCACTTTCCTGGGCGAAGAGAAGTTCAACGACTGGGGCTGGCGCGTGCCTTTCCTGGTGTCCATCGCCCTGCTGGCGATCAGCGTGTGGATTCGTTTGTCGATGAACGAAAGCCCCGCCTTCCAGAAGATGAAGGCCGAAGGCAAGACCTCCAAGGCACCGCTGACCGAAAGCTTCGGCGAGTGGAAGAACCTGAAGATCGTCATCCTGGCCTTGGTCGGTTTGACCGCCGGTCAGGCCGTGGTCTGGTACACGGGTCAGTTCTACGCGCTGTTCTTCATGACGCAGGCGCTCAAGGTGGACGGCTCAACGGCCAACATCCTGGTGGCTGCCTCGCTGCTGCTCGGCACGCCGTTCTTCCTGCTGTTCGGTTCGCTGTCTGACAAGATCGGTCGCAAGCCCATCATCATGGCCGGCTTGTTGATCGCGGCGTTGACCTACTTCCCCCTGTTCAACGCGCTGACTGCGGCGGCCAATCCTGATCTGGCTGCAGCACAAAAGAACGTGCCAGTGACGGTGGTGGTGGACCCGGCGCAATGCTCGTTCCAGGGCAGCCCGATCGCGCGTGAGGTGAACTTCTTCACCTCGTGCGACCTGGCCAAGCGCACCTTGGCACAAGCTGCGGTGAATTACACCGTGGTCGAGGCCCCGGCCGGTACGGTGGCGAGCATCAAGATGGG
>JBBQKT010000396.1:0-2720 GCA_038327205.1 Burkholderiales bacterium
TGTCGGGGTAGCCACCAAAGGCCAGTTCGGTGTTCAGGCCTTCGAGCGTGTTCAGCTCGGCAACGCGGTTCTCCCAGCGGTCCTGGGCGCGGGTGCAGGCGGCCTTGAGCAAGGGGAAGGTCTGCGGCGTGGCGCATTCGGCCTGCAGGCGCGGCAGCAGTGAGTCGAGGTGTTCTGGATGGCCGGCCTCGCTGCGGTCGTACAGCGCGTTCAGATGGGCCAGCAATTCGGCGGCATGGGCATAGGGCTTTGGTGAGCCGATGGCAGCTTGCAACGCTGCCAGGTCGCCGCTGCGGTAGAAATCCCAAATCGGCGTGGCATCCGCCAGGTCGACGCGGAACACCACGGGGATTTGCCAGCCCGGCCCCGCCAGCTTCAGCGCCTGGCTGCACAGCCGGTTCCAGCCCAGGCCGTGGCGGCTCAGGCCCATGCCATCGAGCTGGCTGCCGCGCTGCTGCATCAGCGCCCGCACCGTCGGCGCAGTGCCGACGGCATCCAGATGACTAAGTGCCGAGGCAATCAGTTCCGGCGCGATCCAGCGGCTCGGCCGGGCGCCGGAGACGGCCTTCTGGATCAGGATCAGGCCGAGCTTGTCGAGCGCGTCCTCATGGCCGTGTTTGTCACTGTCGCCCCCTGCGATATCGGCGGGCGACAGCACCTGGGGCAGTTGATAGGCCGATTGGCGGATGCGCTGCCATTGCTCGGGCGCCAGGCCCGCAGGCAGGCGGCTCAGGTGGCGGGAATGGGGCAGCGTGATCGTTGCCGGCGCGGGAGGGGTGGGCTTGTTCAGCGGAGTGTTGGTATCAGGCACTTGGGAAGTGGAACACAGTGCGCCGAGGGTTGACCGCATGTCGTCAGAGCAGTCACCATTCGCCGCCGAGTTCCCGGCGCCGCCGCTCTTGCACATGACCTCTCCCGACCCCCGCCAAGCCCTGCCCGATTGGGTCGCCGCCTTCAACGCGGCCGACCTTGATGCCATCACCGCCCTCTATGACCCACAGGCGGTGCTGTGGGGCACTTTGGCGCCGGCTTTGATCAGCACGCCGCTGGCAATCCGGCAGTATTTCGAGCGGGTGTTTGCTGCGCTGCCGCCGCCGCAGGTGCAGCAAGGTGATGGCGGGCTGCTGCGGCTTTATGGGGATGTGGCGCTCCACGCGGGCAGCTATGCGCTGACGGTGGGGCGGCCCGATGGCGAGGTGCTTAGGCTCCCCGCGCGCTTTAGTTTCACTTACCGCCGCGCGAGCGAGGGCGGCCCCTGGTTGATCATCGACCATCACTCCTCAGCCCTGCCCGCTCCGGCGCAGCCGGGCTGACGACTATTTCGCCGCCGCGAACGATCGCGGCCTGGTTCACTTTGTTTTCAACACCCGCCATGTATCAACGTTTTCTCGTCCTTGCCCTGGCCAGCGCCGGCCTCATCCCTGCCACCGCGCTGGCGCAGGCCACCTCCGTCGGGCCGCAGACTGCCGCCTTGCCACCGCCCATCGCTGCACCCGGTGCCGAGCCCTATCCCGGGCTGCTGACGCTCAGCGTCGATGTCACCGATGTGGCACGCCACATCTTCCGCGTGCGGGAAAAAATCCCGGTCAGCGGCCCCGGCCCAATCACCCTGTCCTTGCCCAAATGGATCCCCGGCGAGCATTCGCCCGGCGGACCGATCGCCAACCTGTCGGGCCTGGTCATCAGCGCCAAGGGCCAGCGGCTGGCTTGGCGCCGTGACACGGTCGAGATGACGGCCTTCCACGTCAACGTGCCAGCTGGCGTCAGCGAGCTCGACGTTGAAATGATGCAACAAGCGCCAGGCTCGGCCGCCTTCAGCGGCAGCACGGTGACGCCCGACATCCTCGTGCTCAAGTGGAGCGCGGTGGCCCTCTATCCCGCCGGCTACGCGGTCAGCCGCATCCGCATCCAGCCCAGCGTGCGGCTGCCGGCCGGCTGGCAGTTTGCCGCCGCGCTCGATGGCGCCCGCACCAGCGGCGACACCACCACCTTCGCGCCCACCAGTTTCGAGACCTTGGTCGATTCACCGCTGTACGCCGGGCGCCATGTGCGCAGCTTCGATCTCGACCCCGGCGCCGCCGTGCCCGTGCGGCTCAATGTGTTTGCCGACAACCCGGCCAACCTGGACGCCAAGCCCGACTACATCGACGCGCACCGCCGCCTGGTGCAGCAGGCCTACAAGTTGTTCGGCGCCCGCCATTACGACCGCTACGACTTTTTGCTGAGCCTCAACGAGGAGATGGGCTTTGTCGGCATCGAGCATCACCGTTCGAGCGAGAACGGCTACCTGCCCAAGTACTTCACCGACTGGGACGCGATGGCTCCCGGCCGCGACCTGCTGGCGCATGAATTTACCCACTCCTGGAACGGCAAGTTCCGCCGCCCGGCCGATCTGTGGACGCCCGATTACACGACCCCGATGCGCGACAGCCTGCTGTGGGTCTACGAGGGCCAGACCCAGTTCTGGGGCAAGGTGCTGGCCGCGCGCAGCGGCTTGTTGACCGCGCAGCAGCGCCTGGATCAGCGCACAACCCGCCTCCTCGCCGCCCCACCCGCAGACGGCGACGCACCCAATGGCTCAGGACCGGAGGGCGTACAGATTTACACGCTCACCCAGTGGCGGCGTATGGCGCATCGCCACCACTGGCAGGCGCGTGCACGCGCCTGGGACGGCTGGTTTGCCCAGCGTGTGCGTACGCCCGCCCAACACATGGGCACGC
>JBBQKT010000397.1:0-2714 GCA_038327205.1 Burkholderiales bacterium
CCGCCCTTGCCCAACCAGAGTTGGGCCTGGATGGCCACCAAAAAGGCGGCGAGGAGGATGCCAAGGACTTTCACGACCGCGAGCTTAGCGGAGGTTGTAAAACGCCTTGCGGCCAGGGTAGTAGGCGATGTCGCCCAGGTCTTCTTCGATGCGCAGCAGCTGGTTGTACTTGGCCATGCGGTCGCTGCGGCTCAAGGAACCGGTCTTGATCTGGCCGGCATTGGTGCCGACGGCGATGTCGGCAATGGTCGAGTCTTCCGTCTCGCCCGAGCGGTGCGAAATCACGGCCGTGTAGCCGGCCCGCTTGGCCATCTCGATGGCAGCGAAGGTCTCGGTCAAGGTGCCGATCTGGTTGATCTTGATCAGGATCGAGTTGGCGATGCCCTTGTCGATGCCCTCTTGCAGGATCTTGGTGTTGGTGACGAACAGGTCATCGCCGACCAGCTGCGTCGACTTGCCCAGGCGCTCGGTCAGGTGCTTCCAGCCGTCCCAATCGCCTTCGGCCATGCCGTCTTCGATCGAGATGATCGGGTATTTGTCGGCCCAGGTGGCCAGCATGTCGGTCCACTCGGGGGCGGACAGGCTCAGGCCTTCGGCGCCCAGCACGTACTTGCCGTCCTTGTAGAACTCACTGGCAGCGCAGTCGAGGCCCAAGGCAATCTGCTCACCCGCCGTGTAGCCGGCCTTGTCGATCGCTTCCAGAATCAACTGGATGGCGGCCTCGTGGTTGGCCACGCTGGGGGCAAAGCCGCCTTCGTCACCGACGGCGGTGCTGATGCCCCGGTCGTTGAGGATTTTCTTCAGCGCGTGGAACACCTCGGCCCCCCAACGCAGCGATTCGCGGAACGACGGTGCGCCAACCGGGATGATCATCAGCTCTTGCAGGTCGAGGCTGTTGTTGGCGTGCGCGCCGCCGTTGATGACATTCATCATCGGCACCGGCAGCTGGTTGGCGCCCATGCCGCCGAAATAGCGGTACAGCGGTAGGCCGGATTCTTCGGCCGCGGCGCGGGCCACCGCCATCGAGACGGCGAGCGTCGCGTTGGCACCCAGGCGGGCCTTGTTGTCGGTGCCGTCGATGTCGATCAGGGTCTTGTCGAGGAAGGCTTGCTCGGACGCATCGAGGCCCAGGACAGCCTCGGAGATTTCGGTGTTGACATGCTCAACCGCCTTCAGCACGCCCTTGCCGAGGTAGCGGCTTTTGTCGCCGTCGCGCAGCTCGATCGCTTCGCGCGAGCCGGTCGATGCGCCCGAGGGCACGGCGGCGCGGCCCATCACGCCCGATTCCAGCAACACATCACATTCAACGGTGGGGTTGCCGCGGCTGTCGAGAATTTCCCGGCCGACGATGTCAACAATGGCGCTCATTCAGATGTCTCCTACAAGTTCAAAAATGGTTCGGCATGGATGTTGCCAGCTTTGGGCGTTACCACGCGACAACAAGATGGTCTACACGCCCTCGATCAAGACCATGCGCATCACCGCTGCGCCCTGACGGGCCTGGCGGGCGAGGCTGTATTCCGGTGAATCATTGAAGGCCCGTGCCGCCGCGACGGACGGGAACTTCAGGAGCACGACGCGTTCGGGTGCCCAGTCGCCTTCCAGCACCTCGACCTTGCCACCACGCACACAGACTTCAGCGCCGTGAACCCTGATCGCCGCCGAGGAGAACTTTTTGTACTCCTCGTACTGAGCCGGGTTGGTCACCTGAACGTTGGCAAGGATGTAGGCACTGGTCATGGCATCAGCAGCTGAAGTCGTTCTCTAACAATGGCTGGGTCTTGATCACGCGGTCCAGCGCCAGCAACTGCTCCAGCAGCGCCCGCATATGCTTCAGCGGCACGGCGTTGGGGCCGTCGGACATGGCGTTGGCCGGGTCCGGGTGGGTTTCCATGAAGATGCCGGCCACGCCGACAGCAATCGCCGCCCGCGCCAGCACCGGCACGAACTCGCGCTGACCGCCGGAGCTGGTGCCTTGGCCGCCCGGCAGCTGCACGCTGTGGGTGGCGTCAAACACCACCGGCGCACCGGTCTCGCGCATGATGGCCAGCGAGCGCATGTCGGAGACAAGGTTGTTGTAGCCAAAGCTGGTGCCGCGTTCGCAAGCGAAAAAGCGGTCTTCGCTCAAGCCGATTTCGCGCGCGGCGGCACGGGCCTTGTCGATGACGTTCTTCATGTCGTGCGGGGCCAGGAACTGACCCTTCTTGATGTTCACCGGCAGGCCGCTTTGGGCGACGGCGCGGATGAAATCGGTCTGGCGGCACAGGAAGGCCGGTGTCTGCAGCACATCGACAACCGACGAAACCTGGGCAATTTCTTGTTCGGCGTGTACGTCGGTCAACAAAGGCACATGCAGCTCGCGCTTGACCTTGGCCAGGATGTCGAGACCGGCATCAATGCCGGGGCCCCGAAAGGTCGTGCCCGACGAGCGGTTGGCCTTGTCGTAGCTCGATTTGAAGATGAAAGGGATGCCCAGCTCGGTGGTCATTTCCTTCAGCCGCCCGGCCACTTCCATCTGCAGCGCTTCCGACTCGACGACACAGGGGCCAGCGATCAGGAAGAAGGGCTTGTCAATGCCGACATCGAATCCACAAACTTTCATGCCGTTTTTCATACTGCCGCTCCTTGATCGTGGTGGGTGATCGCGGCCTTGATGAAGGCGGTGAACAGCGGGTGGCCATCCCAGGGCGTGGACTTGAATTCCGGGTGGAACT
>JBBQKT010000398.1:0-2651 GCA_038327205.1 Burkholderiales bacterium
GCGCGGTCTCGTCATCATCGCCATCGGCCTGGCGCTGAACGCCATCCCCGCCTTCGATCTGGGCAGCCTGCGCATCCCCGGCGTGCTGCAGCGGCTCGGGCTTTGCACCATCCTGACCGCGCCGCTGGTGCTGTTCTTCAAGTGGCGGCAGCAGATCGTCTGGTTCGTTGGCCTGCTCACGGCCTACACGCTGATCCAACTGCTGGTGCCGGTGCCCGATGCCACCGGGGTGATCCACACCGGCTCGCTGCAACCGGGCGAGGATGTCGGTGCATGGCTCGACCGGCTGCTGATGGACGGCCATTTGTGGAAGACCAGCAAGACTTGGGACCCGGAAGGCCTGCTCTCCACCATCCCTGCGGTCGCCAGCCAGCTCGCGGGTGTGCTGGTCGGCCATTGGCTGATGGATGGAGCCCCCGCGCACGCGGGTACGCGTACTGCCCCCGGAGGGGGCGAAGCCGTTCTTGGGAGCGGCCCGGCGAACGGCTTGGCCAAGCGCCAGCCCGGCGAAAAGGCGATGGGGTTGCTGGTGTCGGGTCTGGCCTGCCTGTGGGCCGGGCAGCTGCTGGACGCCTGGCTGATGCCGATCAACAAGAGCCTGTGGACGCCGTCTTATGTCGTCTTCATGGCCGGCTGGGCGAACATCGTGTTCGGCGTGTTTTATTGGCTGCTCGACGCGATGCCGTTGCCGCTGGCCCGCGCACGGCTGGCGCGCTGGGCCCATCCGCTGGTGGTGTTCGGCATGAACGCGCTGTTCATCTTTGCGCTGTCGGGGCTGGTGGCCAAGCTGCTCGGCGCGCTGAAGCTCAAAGCGGCCTTGTACGGGCTCATCCTGGCGCTCGACCTGGCACCGGTGAATGCCTCGCTGCTGTACGCCCTGGGCTTTGTCGCGACGATGTATGCCGTTGCCTGGGCGATGTGGAAGAAGCGGTGGTTTGTGAAGGTATGAGATGTTGAATCGCCGATCTGTTCTCGCCGCGTCGATGGCCTTGGCCGCCTGTGCCGACATCCCTGCGGGCAGCGTCACGGCCACGCCGCGCCTGCTGCCCGCGCCCGAGCTGGCCGCCCTGGCGCCGCCCGCGCCGCGTGAGTTCCGCGCTGCCTGGGTGGCCACCGTCGCCAACATCGACTGGCCCAGCAAGAAGGGCCTGACCACCGCCCAGCAGCAGGCCGAAATGCGGGTGCTGCTGGACAGGGCGGTGGCGCTGAATCTGAACGCCATCATTTTGCAGATTCGCACCAGTGCCGATGCGTTCTACCCGTCCAAGCTGGAGCCCTGGAGCGAGTACCTCACCGGCACGCAGGGCCAGCCGCCCAGCCCTTTTTACGACCCGCTGGCGCTGTGGATTGCCGAGGCGCACCAGCGCGGCCTTGAGCTGCACGCCTGGTTCAACCCGTTCCGCGCCCGCCAGAGCCTGGGCCGCAGCGAGGCCCATGCCAGCCACGTCAGCCGCACCCAGCCGCAATGGGTCAAGCGCTATGGCGACCAACTGTGGATCGACCCCGGTGAGCCGGCCGCTGCCGACCACACGGTCGCCGTGTTCAAGGACGTGCTGCAGCGCTATGACGTGGACGGCATCCACATCGACGACTACTTTTATCCGTACCCAATCCCGGTGCCCGGCAGTGATCCGGCGGCCAAGCTCGATCTGGACTTCCCCGATGACCCGGCCTGGCTGCGCTTTCTGAGCGGCAACGGTAACCTGGGCCGGGCCGATTGGCGGCGCCAGAACGTCGACCAATTGGTCGAACGGCTGCACACGATGATCCGCACGACCAAGCCGCAGGTGCGCTTCGGCATCAGCCCCTTCGGCCTGGGCAAACCGGCGCTGCGGCCCGAGGGCATCGCCGGTTTCAGCCAGTACGACAAGCTGTATGCCGACGCCGAACGCTGGCTGGCCGAAGGCTGGCTCGACTACATCGTGCCCCAGCTTTACTGGCCGATGGCGCAAAAGCCGCAGGCCTTTGGCGTGCTGCTGGACTATTGGCTGGGCCAGAACCCCCGCGGCCGCCATGTCTGGCCGGGGCTGTTCACCTCGCGCATCAATGACAAGGCCGACAGCTGGCCCGTCGAGGAAATCCTGGGCCAGATCGCCCTGCAGCGCGAACGAGCGCCTGCCAGCAGCGGCCATGCCCACTTCAGCAGCGTGGCACTGAAGGAAAACCGGCGCGGGCTCAGCGATGCCTTGAAGGCCGGGCCCTACGCCACACCGGCCTTGGTGCCGGCATCGCCCTGGTTGGGGATCAGCGCGCCGGTGTCGGCCGTGCCGCAGCTCAGTGCCGCGCCCGGTGGACTGTTGCGGCTGCGCCTGGACGCCAATGTGGCCCACGCCCAAGCCGTCTGGCTGAAGTACGGCGAGCGTTGGGAATTCCGCGTCGGCACTGACCTGCGCCTGAGCGCGGCGGGCTTGACCGGCATCGTTGTTTCTGCCGTCGACCGCGTCGGCAACGAAGGCCGCCGCGAGGGCTACAGCCTTCGCTAGCGTGCAGAATCGGCGGCATGAACGCCACCGCAAAACCGACCCACGACCACAGCCCCTGGCAGCACGACCACCGCTTTCACGCCCCCAGTGAGGCGGCCGAGCGCGGCACGCGCCAGGTGGTGTGGATCACCCTGGTGATGATGGTGATCGAGATCGCCGCTGGCTATG
>JBBQKT010000399.1:0-2624 GCA_038327205.1 Burkholderiales bacterium
CGGCATCATCGCGTCGAGCACCACCACATCGGGCGGCAGCTCGGCGGCAATGCGCAGCGCCGCCTCGCCGCTGGTGGCGACCAGCACCGTGTAGCCTGATTCATCCAGCGCGTCATGCAGCAGGGCCAGGTTGTCGGGCACGTCATCGACGATCAGGATCCGTTCGGCGTGGCTGGCCACCGTGGGGCCCACCGGCAAGGCGGCGTCAATTTCGGGGTGATATTGGGGATCAGACATCTCAATCCACAGCCTGCAAGGCGCGTGCCACCAAGCGGCTCATCGCTGGCAGCTGAAATTCACGCGCCAACCCGCGCAATTCGGCCACAAAGGCCGCGCTCGCCGGATCAGCCGCCAGCATTTGGTCGAGCTGCTGGTGGATGCCTTTGACATGGCCCAGGCTCAGCTCTTTTTGCAGCGCCACCAAGGGCTCGCGGGCCGGCATGACCCGACCTGCGGCGGGCGCTTCGGCTTCGGCTTCGTCTTCGGCAAACAACATGGCAGCCGGCGTTTCAAGGGTGTGCAGGCGGGGCAAAAACAGCCGCAACTCGAAACGCGAGCCCTGACCCAAGGTACTGGCCACCGTTAAATCGCCACCCATTAAGTCGGTCAGCAGCTTGGCAATCGTCAGGCCCAGGCCCGAGCCAGCAGCAGTCTCCACGCTGGCCCGCTCGAAGGGTTCAAACACCCGCGCCAGCTCGTCCTCGCTCATGCCCGGCCCGCTGTCTTCGATGACGAAGCGCGCCATGTCAAAACGGTGCTGCACCCGCAGCCGCACATGGCCGGCCACGGTGAACTTGATGGCGTTGCCGACCAGGTTGATCAGCACCTGCTGCACCCGCTTGCCGTCGGCCTTGACGGTGTCGGGCAGGCCGGGCGGCATCACCACCTCAAAGTCCAGGCCCTTGGCGGCGGCCTGGGCGCCGAGCAGGCGCTGCAAATCGCCCATCGCCTCACGCAGGGGCCAGGCGCGCGGCTCGAGCTTGAAGCGCCCGGCTTCGATGCGCGCCAGATCCAGGCTGCCCTCGATCAGGGACAGCAGATGCTCGCCACCGCGCCGGATCACCTTGACCGCTTGGCTGCGGTGTGCCGGCATGCGGGCGTCTTCGTCCAAGATCTGCGCATAACCCAGGATCGCGTTCAGCGGCGTGCGCAGTTCGTGGCTGATATTGGTGATGTAGCGGGTCTTGGCCTCGTTGGCGGTGTCGGCGCGGGTCTTGGCGGCCTGCAGCAGGGCGTCGGTTTGGCGGTGCGATTCAATTTCGGCAAACAGCGCCTGACTCTGCCGCCGCGACTCTTCTTGCGCCACCTGGCGGCTCTTGTGCGTCAGCACCAGCCACCAGCCGATCACGCCGGACAGCAGCAGCAGGGCGACCAGGGCCTTGGCATACGAGTCGCGCAGATAGGGGGCCAGCACCGCGCCCAGCTCGCCCAGGCGGCTCAGCTCATGTTGATAAATCAGGCTGAACAACAGGAGCAGCACCGGCAGCACCACCGCCATCAGCCCCAGGTACTGGATCAGCCCGCTGTCGAGCAGGGGCCAGACCCGGCGCGGCAGCAATTTTTGCAACAACGCCCGTGCCTGCACGGCCAACCGCGCATCGGGTTTGCAGAGGTCGTCACAACGGGCATCGAGCGAGCAGCACAGCGAGCAGATCGGGCCCTGGTAGGCGGGGCAATGGGCCATGTCCGCGCCCTCATAGGCCCGCTCGCAAATGACGCAGTGCTGTGTCAGCCGCTTGTAGTCGCCCGGGCTTTCACGGGCGATGTAATAACGCCCGCCGGTCGCCCAGGCAATCAGCGGCGAGCAGACCATGGCAGCCACCAAGGCGATCAGGGCCGAAAACGCCTGCGCCATTTCGCCGAACAGCCCCAGGTGCGCGCTGATCGACAGCACCGAGGCAATCGCCATTGCACCGACGCCCACCGGATTGATGTCGTACAGATGGGCGCGCTTGAACTCGATGCCCGGCGGCGACAGGCCCAGCGGCTTGTTGATGACCAGGTCGGCCACCACCGTCATGATCCAGGCGATGGCGATATTGGCGTAAAGCCCCAGCACCCGGTCCAGCGCCTGGAACAGCTCCATCTCCATCAGCAGCAGGGCGATGCCGGTGTTGAACACGACCCACACGACACGGCCCGGGTGGCTGTGGGTCAGCCGGGCGAAGAAATTGCTCCAGGCGAGCGAGCCGGCATAGGCGTTAGTGACATTGATCTTCAGCTGCGACACGATCACCAGCAGGGCCGTGGCCGCCACCGCCAAGCCGGGGCGGCTGAACACCGTGTCGTAGGCCACCAAATACATCTGGTTCGGGTCCACCGCCCGCTCGGTCGGCACCATCAGGCGGATGGCCAGATAAGCCAAGAGCGCGCCGCCGAGCATCTTGAGCACGCCCAGGATCACCCAGCCCGGCCCGCCGACAAACACCGCCGCCCACCAGCGCCAGCGCTTCTTCGGGTCAGCGTCCGGCTCGGGCATAAAGCGCAAATAGTCGGCCTGCTCGCCCATCTGGGTGATCAGGGCGATGCCCACCGTCATCGCCGCGCCGAACAGCGGCAGCTTGAACTCGCCCCCGGTGCCATGGCTCCCTGCGTAGCTTTGCACCTGCGCGATCAGATCGGGG
>JBBQKT010000400.1:0-2592 GCA_038327205.1 Burkholderiales bacterium
CGAAACTTGGCCGCCGAGGCCCAGGCCCGCGATGAAGTGCTGGACGCGCTGCCGTTTCTCGACCCCGAACTCGCACCCGAATCGCCCTGGCTGCTGGCCGACGCCGAGCAGGCCTTGCGCGCCGTTGAAGTGCTGCCCGGCCTGCCGGGCATTGCCGCGCTCGACTGGCCCAAGGGCAAGCCGCTGCGCGTCACGCCCATCGCCAGTGAATCGCTCAATGTGCAGGTCAGCAGCGGCCGCGATTGGCTCGCCTTGACCGGCGAGGCACAGCTGGACGAAAGCCGGGTGCTGAGCCTGCAGGAACTGATGGCCTTGACCCGCGCCTCGCGCAGCCGCTTTGTGCGCCTGGGCGAGGGCGAATACCTGGCGCTGAGCGAGCAGCTGCGCCAGCAACTGCGCGACCTCGATGCGCTGGGCCAGGGCAAGAAGGACGGGCTGCAACTGCCGCAAGCCAGCGCCTCGTGGCTCGACGACACGCTGGCCGACATGACGGTGGCCGGCGACAAGGAATGGCGTGGCCGCATGGACGCGTTGGCCCGCGCCGCCGAGATGCAGCCGGTGCTGCCGCCGGGCCTGCGGGCCGAATTGCGCGGCTATCAGCTGGAGGGTTTTGTCTGGATGTCGCGCCTCGCGCAGGCGGGTTTGGGGGCTTGCCTGGCCGATGACATGGGCTTGGGCAAGACGGTGCAGACCCTGGGCGTGCTGGTGGCCCGTGCCGAGCTGGGCCCAGCCCTGGTGCTGGCCCCCACGTCCGTCTGCGGCAACTGGCTGGCCGAAACCACCACCTTCGCGCCGGGCCTGCGCTGCGTCGTCTACGGCGAAGACGCCGACCGCGCCGCCGTGATTGCGGCCGCCGGGCCGGGCGATGTGCTGGTCGTCTCCTACGCGCTGGCGCAGATCGACGCCGAGGCATTCGCCGAAAAATCATGGGCCACCCTGGTGATGGACGAGGCCCAGGCACTGAAAAACGCCGCCACCAAACGGGCCAAATCGGTGGCCGAATTCAAGGCCGATTTCCGGCTGGCGCTGTCAGGCACACCGGTCGAAAACCGGCTGGCCGATCTGTGGTCGATCATGAATCTGATCAACCCCGGCCTGCTCGGCTCGGCGGCCCAGTTTGCCGAGCGCTTTGCCAACCCGATCGAGCGCCAGCAAGACAACGTCGCCCGCCAACGGCTGCGCCGCCTGGTGAGCCCGTTCCTGCTGCGCCGAACCAAGAGCCAGGTGCTGCAAGACCTGCCGCCGCGCACCGAGATCGTCCACCTGGTGCAGCCCGGCGCCGAGGAACGCAACTTCCTCGAAGCCCTGCGCCGCAGCGCGCAGGAAGCCGTGTCGCAAGGCCAGCAATCCGGCCAGCCCGCGCCGATGCAGGTGCTGGCCGAGCTGATGCGCCTGCGCCGCGCCGCCTGCGACCCGCGCCTGGTCTCGCCCGAGCTGGGCCTCGTCGGCGCCAAGCTGGGCGAGTTCGAACGCATCGTCCGCGAGCTGGTCGATGGCAGCCACAAGGCGCTGGTGTTCAGCCAGTTCACCGACTTTCTGAAGATCCTCGCCGAGCGCCTGGACGCGATGGGCGTCAGCTACCAATACCTCGACGGCAGCACGCCGGCGGCCGAACGCACAAGAAGAGTTGCCGCGTTTCAGCGCGGCGAGGGCGAGGTGTTTCTGATCAGCCTGAAGGCCGGTGGCTTCGGCCTGAACCTGACGATGGCCGACTACGTGCTGATCGTCGACCCCTGGTGGAACCCCGCCGCCGAAGACCAGGCGACCGGCCGCGCCCACCGCATGGGCCAGCAGCGGCCGGTCACCGTCTACCGCCTGGTGACCGCCGGCTCGGTCGAGGAGCGGATCATCGACCTGCACCGCGACAAGCGCGGGCTGGCGGACGGGATTCTGGAGGGGCAGGAGGAGGCGACGGTGCTGGATGCGAAGGCGCTGGCGGCGTTGTTGCGGGGGTGAAGCGCGTGTGATGCCTGAATGCGGTGGGTACAATAACCACTGTGAACAGCAAACAAGTCATCAAGATGCTGGAAGCTGCGGGCTGGGTGCTCGCGCGGGTCAAAGGCTCGCACCACCAATTCAAACACCCGGCCCGTCCCGGGCTGGTGACGGTCAAGCATCCTGATGGCGATATTCCCAAGGGCACGCTGAACAGCATCGCCAAACAGGCGGGCTGGAAGTGAGCCTTCGGTCAAGGAGAGAAACCATGCGATTCCCCGTCGTTCTGCATACCGATGATGGCGTCCGCTACGGCGTGACGGTGCCTGATCTGCCAGGCTGCTTCTCGGCCGGCGACACGCTGGACGAGGCGCTGGACAGCGTGCGCGAGGCCATCGACCTGCAGCTCGAAGGCTTGGCCGAGGACGGCGCAGAACTGCCGACGCTGCGACCCATTGCGACACATCAGGCCAATGCTGAGTACGCAGGCGGCACCTGGGCCCTGGTCGAGATCGACACGGCCCGCTACGACGGTCGTGCCGAGAAGATCAACATCACCCTGCCACGCCGCGTTCTGGCCCGCGTGGACGACTATGTCCGGGCGCACGGCCTGACGCGCTCGGGCTTCCTGGCCCAGGCGGCCGAAAAGGCGATGCG
>JBBQKT010000401.1:0-2590 GCA_038327205.1 Burkholderiales bacterium
CCGGGGAAGATGTATTGCTGGATGAAATCGCTGCTGCGGGTGTAGCGCTCGAACAGGTCATCACGGATGGTGATGCTCTGGATGCAGGCGCGGCCGCCGGGCTTGAGCTTGTCGAACACGGTCTTGAAATAACCGTCCCAGTATTCGCGGCCCACGGCCTCGAACATCTCGATCGAAACGATGGCGTCGAACGGTTCGTCGGTGATGTCGCGGTAGTCCTGAAAGCGCAAGTCGGCCTTGTCGGCGAGGCCGGTGTCCTTGAGCCGTTGCTGGCCCCAGGCGAGCTGTTCTTTCGAGAGCGTGACGCCGGTCAGGTGGGCGTCGAAGTCGCGCGCCGCGCATTCGGCGATGGCACCCCAGCCGCAGCCGATTTCCAGCACCCGCTGGCCCGGTTGCAGGGCGCATTCGCTCAAGGCGCGGCGCATCTTGGCGTCCTGCGCGGCAGGCAGGCTGCGGCTGGCATCGCCGTCAAAAAGCCCGCTCGAATAGTTCATGCTGTCATCCAGCCAGAGCTTGTAGAAGCTGTTGCCGAGGTCGTAATGGGCGTGGATGTTCTTGCGGCTGCCGGCCCGGCTGTTGCGGTTGAGCAGGTGGCGGGCACGGTAGAGCAGGGCGCCCCACCAGTGGCCGTAGACCATGCTTTCCAGCGCATCACGGTTGCGCAGGAACAGCTCCAGCAGCGCGAACAGATCGGGCGAAGTCCAGTGGCCGGCCATGAAGCTTTCGGCAAAGCCGATGTCGCCGGAGCGCATCACCGCCCCGCACATGGCCCAGTCGCGGATGCGCAGGGCGGCGCGCGGGCCTTCGGCGGTGTTGCCGAAGTGGGCGGACGAGCCGTCCGGCAACTGCACATCGAGGCTGCCGAACTGCAGCTTTTGCAGCAGCTTGAAGACGGTGCGGGCGGCAGCCGGTGCGCCGTCGGGCAGGCTGATGGTGGGATTGAACGTGCGAGTGGTCGAGTTCATGTGCGAGTGACGAGTTGTTCGGGGGCGGCCGGTTTGCCGAAAAAGGGCACGCGCTTGAGCGCCAGCCGCAGGGCTTGCCAATGGATGCGGGCCATCAGCATGAGACTCATTGCCGGCATCGCGAAAAATGCGGCGCGGGCGCTGTGTTCGGTCAGGGCGCTGAGCTGGCCGCTGACACTGGTTTGCAGCAGCAGAAGGCCGGCCTCGTCTTCATGGTCGATGCGGGCCACGGTCCGGCCTTCGGCGCTGTGCATGAAGCGAAATTTGTAGCGGCCTGCCACCTTGCAAAAAGGTGAGACATGAAACACCTTGGTGGCCGTCAGCGCATGGCCATAAGCGAGCTCGGCGCCTTGCAGCAAATAGAAGTGCCGCTCGCCAAAGGTGTTATTGACCTCGACCACGATGGCGGCCAGCGACCCGTTGCTGCGCTGGCAATACCAGAAGCTGACCGGCTTAAAGGCATAGCCCAGCACACGGGGGTAGCAGTGCAGCCAGACTTCGCCGTCGGCATCGTTGACGCCTTCGGCTTCGAGCAGGCCGTCGAGCCAGGCCAGGCTGTCGGCGCTGCCGTCACCGTGGTCGGCGTCATGAAAACTCAGCCAGCCAAAGGCGTTGCGGTGCAGGGCCGCACAGGGCTCGCGCCGCAGCGCTCGCATCGGCAGCATCAGGAAATAGCTGCGGTAGGCAAAGGCATGAATCGCTGGGCGCAGGCGGCGATGCCGCACCTGGCCGCGGCCGATCAAGGCCTGCTGCGGCCATTGGGCGGTGTGGTTGCCGTCCGCGTTGGTGTTCACGCGGACGCCCACTGTTGGCTCATGCGATGGGCCACGGTCAGCCCGGACAGCAGGCCGTCTTCATGGAAGCCGTAACGGGTCCAGGCGCCGCAGAACCAGGTACGGCCCTGGCCCTGCAAGGCCGGCACGCGCGCTTGCGCGGCCACGGCGGCGCGGTCGAACACCGGGTGGGCATAGTCGAACTCGGCCAGGGTCTTGTCCGCCGCAGGCTCGCGCAGCGGGTTCAGCGAGACCACCACCGGCTGGGTCCAGGGCAGTGGCTGCAAACGGTTCAGCAGGTAATGCAGGCAGACAGCCTGACCTTCTTTGTTGCTATCGCCGCGCTCGTAATTCCAGGCGGCCCAGGCCCGCTTGCGCTTGGGCAGCAGGGCGGTGTCGGTGTGCAACACCGCGCGGTTGCGGTGGTAGGCGATGGCGCCCAGCACCTGGCGCTCTTGGGCCGTGGCCCCATCGCCCAGCAGACGCAGCGACTGGTCGCTGTGGCAGGCCATTACCACTTCATCAAAGTGCTCGGCGCCGCGGGCGCTGTGGACGGTGACGCCGCTTTTCCCATCCACCTCAGTGCGCTGAATGCCGGTGACCGGCGTCGACAACCTGGCATCGGCAATACGCGGCAAAAGCTTGTCGACATAGTGCTTGGCCCCGCCGCGTACGGTGAACCATTGCGGCCGATCGCTGACTTGCAGCAGACCGTGGTTGTGGCAGAAGCGGATCAGGGTGCTGATGGGGAAGGCCATCATCTGCGCCGTCGGGCAGGACCAGATGCAAGCCACCATCGGCAGCAAATACCAGTCGCGGAAGGCGGTGCCGAAGCGATGCTCGGCCAGGAAG
>JBBQKT010000402.1:0-2584 GCA_038327205.1 Burkholderiales bacterium
CGGCATGAACCAGCGGGTGATGATCGCGATGGCGATTGCCTGCAACCCCAAGCTGCTGATCGCCGACGAGCCGACCACCGCGCTCGACGTGACCATCCAGGCCCAGATCATGGACCTGCTGTTGCGCCTGCAGCGCGAGCAGGGCATGGGCCTGGTGATGATCACGCACGACCTGGCCATCGTGGCCGAGATGGCGCAGCGCGTGGCCGTGATGTATGCCGGTCAAGTGGTCGAGACGGCCGCCGTGCCGGCCATCTTCGACGCGCCGCAACACCCGTACACCGAGGCCCTGCTGGCCGCTATTCCCGAGCACAACAAGGGCGCCTTGCGGCTGGCGGCGCTGGGCGGCATCGTGCCCGGCGCGCTGGACCGGCCGGCGGGCTGCCTGCTGTCGCCGCGCTGCCCCTATGTGCAAGCGAACTGCCGGACCGAGCGGCCTGCATTGATTAACGGCGTTCGCTGTTTCTATCCCCGAGGTGCTTCGGCATGAACGAAAGCACCCCGTTGTTGCAAGCGCAAGACCTGGCCCGCCACTACCGCGTCAGCCAGGGCTTCTTGAAACCGAAGGCGACCGTCAAAGCGCTGAACGGCGTCAGCTTCACGCTGCACGCCCGCAAGACCTTGGCCGTCGTCGGCGAATCCGGCTGCGGCAAATCGACCCTGGCGCGCCAGCTGACCCTGATCGAGCCGCCGACGTCGGGCGCGCTGCTGCTCGGCGGCGTTGACGCCGCCGAGGTATTGAAAAATTCGGACAAGGCGCGCTTGAAAACACTGCGCCAGCAGGTGCAGATGGTGTTTCAAAACCCCTTTGCCTCGCTGAACCCGCGCCAGAGCATCGCCGCCACGCTGGACGAGCCGCTGCTGATCAACACCCCCTTGAGCAAGCCCGAACGGCGCGAGCGCATTGAGGCGCTGGTGGCCAAAGTGGGCCTGCGCCCCGAGCATCTGCGCCGCTATCCGCACATGTTTTCCGGCGGCCAGCGCCAGCGCATCGCCATCGCACGGGCGATGATTCTGAACCCCGGCATCGTGGTGGCGGACGAGCCGGTGTCGGCCCTCGATGTGTCGATCCAGGCGCAGATCCTCAACCTGTTCATGGACCTGCAGGACGAGTTCGGCTGCGGCTATGTGTTCATCAGCCACAACCTCAGCGTGGTCGAGCATGTGGCCGACGACCTGATGGTGATGTACCTCGGCGCGGCCGTCGAATACGGCACCAAGGCCCGCATCTTTGCCCAGCCGCTGCATCCGTACACGCGCGCCCTGATGAGCGCCACCCCGGCCTTGCGCCCGGCCGATCGGCACGCGCGCATCAAGATCGTCGGTGAGTTGCCCAGCCCGCTGAACCCGCCCAGCGGCTGCGCGTTTCACAAACGCTGCCCGCTGGCGGTGCCGCGCTGTGCGGATGAAGCACCGCTGCTGCGCGAAGTCGATGGCCGCCAAGTGGCCTGCCACGTCGTTTGACCGTGTAGCCTGGATGCAGCGCAGCGCAATCCGGGGCCAGCGCTTGTTCTGCAAGCCTTTCCCCGCATTCCGCTGCGCTGCATGACGGGCTACTGAAACCTGGATTCATCATGTTGAAAAAATTCTCTGCCTTCACGCTGGCCGCCCTGCTCGTCGGTTGCGCCACGCAAGCACCCCCGCCCCCCGATTCCGTCCCCGGCAAACGCCACACGACGCAAGAACTGCTGAGCTACAAACCGGCCGATTTCCACTGGACGATGACCGAGCGACGGGCCGAGACGGCCATGCTCGACAAGGAATTGACGCTGCTGCGCGCCCGCCTGGCCCTGCCGCCTGGCCCTGAAGCCGAGGCGGCGCTGCCCGACATCGTGGGCGCGGTGATGCTGTTCAACACCGAGGTGGCTGCTGCCCGAGGGCCCACGCTGGCCGCGCTGCCAGGTCTTGCCAGCAAGCCGCCCGAGTACCAACGTGCCGTGCTGTCGGCCGCCCACCTGCTCTATGCCACCGAGGCTGCGCCGCTGCTCTGGCCGCTGCTGCCGCAACTGAGCACGCCGCGTGAATTTGCCGCTGCGGCTTACACCTTGATGAAGGCGCAGCCGGGGGGCGACACCCCGACCCGCCTCCTGGTCGCCATGGTGGTGCGCTTTCCGGCCTGGTCAACCGAGCCTCGCTTGCGCGCGCTGGAGTCCGCGCTGCAGCCCGCTGCTTCAGGTCAACCGCCGCTGGCCGATCTGTTCGCCGCGCCGCTGCGCCCCGGCTATCCGGCCGTCTTCAGCGTGCAGAGCCGGGGCCGCGAATTCATGGGCCTGGCCCTGCTGCGCGGCGCCGATGGCCGCTTCGTGCGCGAGGCCGACGGCAGCCTGTTCCAGGTGCCGCAACTGGCCCGTGCACTGTCGAATCTGCCTGGCACGATCACCCTGGGCAACACGCCGCAAGGCCTGTTCACCGTGCGCGGTGCCAGCACCGCCGAGAACCCCTGGATCGGCCCGACGCCTTTCCTCGAAACCAAGCTGCCGATCGAGGGCAAGGTGGCCGAGTTCGAGCATCAAGACTCGGCGGCCGAATGGACCGAGCCGCTGTACGAATCGTTCCTGCCGCCGAGCTGGCAGCAGTGGGCCCC
>JBBQKT010000403.1:0-2570 GCA_038327205.1 Burkholderiales bacterium
GGCGGCGTCATCAAATCGCGCAACGCATCGAATACCTGCTTCAGCTGAACGCGCGTGTTACGGCTGAAG
Source organism: Burkholderiales bacterium (assembly GCA_038327205.1). Lineage (GTDB taxonomy): Bacteria > Pseudomonadota > Gammaproteobacteria > Burkholderiales > Burkholderiaceae_C > Paucibacter_A. Next base: position 70 of record JBBQKT010000403.1, read on the forward strand.
CTGTCGTGCTGCATTGCCAGGGCCTCGGTCTTTTCTTCGAGCTCGGCAAGCCGCGCCGCCAAGTCACCCTGCGTCGCCGCAAGTTGCCGCACCTTCACGAAGGTGCGCATGATCTCGATATTGACGGCGATGGCGCGCGGGCTGCTGAGCGCAGATGACAGCATGGCCACACCTTGCTCGGTGAATGCGTAGGGCGCGGTTCGGCGGCCACCGTGACCGGCGCTTGAGATCACATTTTGTGATTTCAAGTCGCTGAACTCGGCGGTGGACAGCTGAAACATGAAGTCGCTCGGAAAGCGCGCCAGATTGCGCTTGACGGCTTGCACCAACACGCGGGTTTCGACGCCGTAGAGCTGGGCCAGGTCGGCATCCAGCATGACCCGTTGCTCGCGCAGCACGACGATGCGGCTCTGGATGAGGGGCTCAAGTCCGGCCGAATTCGTCATGATCGCCTCCAAGCGGTGTTGCTCAGGATTCTGTCCCATACGCCGCGCAAGGCGCATGTCGCGCCCTGGGATAATCGTCGGCTATGACAGCCCCCTCTCTCAGCGCCCCTGACGACTCGCCCGAGCAGCGCTTCGAAGACTATTTCCGCGAAGGTTCAGCCCCCACCGAAGCCCTGCTCTGGTGGCAGCTTGAGCGCAACGAACCGCTGACGAACGCCCTGCGTGCGCTGTGCCACGGCCCTGCCGCGCTGGTGCGCTTAAGGATCTGGGTGTTCATGGAGCTGATGGCGATGCCGGCGTCGCGGATCAGCCGTGATGCCCTGAATCAGCACTTTCATTCGCTGCGCGACGAGGCGCTGGAGCTGGTGCTGAAGCGGCTGCGCGAGTCGGATTTGCTGCTGTGGGATGGCTCGCAGCAGCATTACGGCGTGACGCCGCTGGCGCAGCAGTTGGTGGGCCTGTTGTCGCCGCTGGTGAAGGCCAATGGCGAGCAGGATGCGGACCTGGCGGCGCTGCTGGCCAATGTGGCGGGGGCCCATCAGCTGGGCACCTTGGAGCCGGCGCAGTTGCAACATTTGCAAGCGCAGTTGTCACGGCTTTATGACGAGTTTGCCGATGCGATTGCCAGCGGCTCTGAGTTCCATCTGCGGCGTGCGCGGCAGCGCTTTGAGCGGGCGCTGCGGCTGGTGGACAAGGCGGGCGAGGCGCTGAAGGCGATCATCGAGCAGGCCCAAGAGCAGGGCAATGCGCGGCTGGAGCGGTTGGCGCGCGAGCTGGGCCTGGCGCAGGCGCGGCTGCTGGCGATGGCCAGCCAGTTCAACCGGGCGCTGCAGCAGGCCGACCGCCAGCGTGTGACCTTGGGCTCGACGGGCATCACGACGACGGACGTGCGGCGCTGGCTGCAGAACGTGCCGTTTCTGGAGAACCTGTCGCTCGGCGCGTTGTCGCGCTCGGTGCACCCGGTGTTGGTGGCGCAGCACGAGTTGCTGGACACGGCCGAGGCCGAGTTTGAGCGCGACCGGCCCAAGCCCAAGGAGGCCGAGGCGCTGCCCACCGCGCAGGCCGCGCCCGAGGGCGAGTTGGCGGTGATGAGCTTGCCGCCCGAGATGGCGCTGATGCAGGCGCTGCTGGCGCGCTGGTCGGCGGACGGCGAAGTTGAAAAAGACCTGGCCCCGGCCGTGCTGGGCGGCAGCTATGCGCGCGCCTCGTACCGCGCGCAGTTGCTGCCGCTGCTGGGCGACCCGCAGGCGCAACACCTGACCGGTGCCACCGGCGATATGGCGCGCCAGCCTTGGCGCGTGCAGTGGACGGCAGCGCAAGGCGCGATTGAGGACGAGTTCGTCAAATGGATGAGCGTGGGCGTGCTGCGCTCGACGGCACCTGAAGACCTTGAAAAGAATGAGAAAGAAGAGCAAGACCGATGAGCGCCGTATTTCCCTTTGACGATGCCGCCCAGTTAGCGGCCCAGTTGCTGGCCCGCCGCTGGCTGCCCCGCAGTCACCCTCTGGTGCGCCGCGCGTTGATCGACACCGATGTGTGGGCCGACCTGGGCAAGCGCCTGGCGGCCGTGGGCCTGAAGGTGGTGGACAACCTGTACGCCGATCACATCAGCCTGGCGATGCTGCGGCCGGCCGAGGTGGCGGTGTTTGGCGAGACGGGTCTTGCGGCCAACAACAATTTAGATCTGCCGCGCGACGGCGTGGCGCTGTTGATCGTGCTGTGGTCGCTGATCGTGCTGCCGAAGCGCCAGCGGCAGGTCGCGCGGGCCGAGGCAAAAGATGAGGAAGGGCAGGGCGAGTTCTTTGCCACCGACAAGCCGCTGCCGACGGCTGCCAGCGTCAGCCCGACCCTGTCGTACCGCAGCCTGTTGGCCGACTTTGGCAACCAGTTGGGCAAGAAGATGCGGCTCGATTCGAACCTGAAATTGCTGGAGCGCAACGGCTTCATCATCCGGCGCGGCGAGGACATTGCCGAAGGGCCGTTGCTCGATCTGCTGCTCGATTACGACACGCTCGCGCCGCGCATTTTGGACGGTGCGCTGGCCGATGTGCTGGC
>JBBQKT010000404.1:0-2540 GCA_038327205.1 Burkholderiales bacterium
CGTCAACGGCTACGACCACCCTGGACGACTGGGGGCCGACCGTTTTGTCGCCTTGATCGGCGGCCGCTCGCACGTGCTGGCTCGCGGCGCACCGCGACCTGCCCTGGTGGTGATGGTCGGCACGGCGGTCACCGTCGATGCGCTCGACGCCGAAGGCCATTTCCTCGGTGGCCTGATCCTGCCCGGCCACGGCATCATGCTGCGCAGCCTGGAAGGCGGCACCGCCGGTCTGCGGGTGCCGACCGGCGAGGTGCGAGAGTTTCCGACCAACACCTCCGACGCGCTCACCAGCGGCGGCAACTACGCCATCACCGGCGCGATTGAGCGCATGCACCGCCACCTGGTCAAACGCACCGGTGCCGAGCCGCTGACCTTGATGACCGGCGGCGCAGGCTGGAAGGTTTCCCCCACCCTGGAGATCGCGCACGAGTTGGTCGATTCGCTGATTTTTGACGGGATGCTGGCGCTGCAGTCGCATCGGCTGGCGCTGTAAACCGGGGGGTTGTCCCCCGCATTTGCAGGGGACGGTGGGGCCGGGTGATCCTTTACCGTGGCGTGGCTTGCGTTAGACAGTACGGCAGAAGCCGCGCGCCAACAAAAGGACCCCATGAAGACTCGCTCACTGAAGTACCCCAAACGCCGCCCAGCTGCTCCGGCTTGGGCAGCTGTGGCTATCGCAGCGCTGGCCGTACTGGCCGGGCCCAGCACGGCTGCCACGTTCATCACTGCCGACCGCACTGTCGCTGGCGGCAACCCAATCAATGGCAACTACAGCGGCCAAGGCGTGTTCGTCGGTGTTGACGGCGCTTTTAACCGTGTTGCCAACGTGCAGGTTGACGTGATCGACCCGGCCCAGCTGAACTACAGCGACCAGACCGGCGGGGGCTTGGCGGCTTACAGCAACAGTGTGGTGAATGTGCGTGGCGGCAGCTTCGGCCAGTATTCGCCCACCGGCTGTTGCGGCGGCATCTCGGCCAATGACACCAGCCGACTGAACATCAGCGGCGGCACGATCGACGGCCTCAGCGTGAATGGAGCGGCGGCCGGTGCCGCCGGTGCGCGTGCCGACGTCAGCGGGGGCCTGATCCAGAACTACCGCCGCAGCGTGGCCATCGTGGCGAACGGCGTGCTGAACGTGTCAGGCGGCACCATCAGCTCCAGCGGCGGCCAGCCGGCGCTGGTGGGCAATGACGGCGGCGTCATCAATATCAGCGGCGGCCTGGTGCAGTCGGTCAGCGGCGCAGCCGTCATCTCCAGCGCGGGCAGCGCGTTGAGCATGAGCGGCGGCACCGTGTCGGGCCTGGCCAGCCGGGCCTTCGGCATCGTCTTGGACGACGCCGGGTCGACCGCCGACCTGCGCGGCGGCACCATCAATGGCGGCCTGCGCGCCGATCATTACAGCGCTGCTTCACCAGCCCTGCAGGCCACCCTGTCGGGCAGCCTCACCCTGAACGGCGGCGCTTTCGCCCTTCGCGATGCAGCACTCGACATCACCGGTGGCAGCTACACCGCCTACGCCGGCAGCGTCGCGCACTTTTTTGCTCTGGGCAGCAACAACCTGAACTTCTACGGCAACGGCCTTGAACTGTCGGGCCCCACCGCCGGCAGCGTTTTCATGGATTACAGCTACGACGGCAACTTCTACACCTTCACTTCAGGCACTTTCAGTGGCGGGCAAAGTGCCGTCGGTCTGCGTGTCTTTGACGCGCTGTCCTTCTACGGATCGTCGGTCGGCATGGGCGGTGGCGTAACGCTCACCGCAGCCGTGCCGGAACCGGGTGAGTGGGCGATGCTTTTGGCAGGCCTGGGCGTGCTGAGCCTTTTTGCTAGTCGCCGCCAGCGTACCGGTTGATTGCTGCGGGTGGCGGATCTCGCGCTCAGCGCAACCGATCCGCCTGCATCTGGCGCTTCAGATCCGCCAGCTCCTCATGCACGCTGCGCAATTGCGCATGCAGGTCGCGCAGCAGGTCGGACTCCAGCCGGCGCTCCGAGGTTTCCACCCACATGGAGGCGATGGCGGCTGTCACCAACGACAGTACCGCGTAGCCCAGCAGCACGACGAAGACGGCGAATATCTTGGACGCCGGGGTAGTGGGCACGATGTCGCCGTAGCCGACGGTGGCGGCAGTGGTGAAGGCGAGCCAAAGCCCATCGCCCAGGCTGTGCGCGCGAGGCTCCAACGCCCAGAAGCCGACCCCGCAAAAGCCCAACACCATCAGCGCGATCAGCAGCAGATAGGCCAGGCCGCCGCGCGTGACCCAGGACTTGACGGCCCAGACCATCCGCAGCAGGGTCAGCATCGACACCAGCAGCCGTGCCGCCAGGCTGGGCGCGGATTCGATGCTGGGCGGCAAGGCGGCCGCGATCAGCAGACCGACCACCAGGGCCAGATCCAGCCCATTGCTGCGCAGGTATTGGCGCGGTTGTTCAAGCAGCCGCGCCACCCGCCACAGCGAGGTGACCACCATGGCTGCGGCGAGCAGGTAGATCGCCGCAGCCAGCGGCGTCGGCAGGTCTTTGAGCAGCTCGATGTAGAAGGC
>JBBQKT010000405.1:0-2504 GCA_038327205.1 Burkholderiales bacterium
GCGCACGCTCGATCAGGTGCTGGAAGCCTGGAGCCTCGACGGCACGGGCATCGATTTCGACCAGACGGTCATAGCCCTGCGACTGCTTGCCGGACCGGGCCAGCCCCTCGACTCCCGCGCCCAAGCCCGCCGTGTCGCGGCGCGGCTGCCGACCTTCAAGCGCGTGGAGATCAGCTTCGAGGGCGTGGCCGACGTCGGACACGGCTTCGTTGACGAGTTGTTTCGTGTCTTCGGGCGGGCACACCCCGAGGTTGAACTGGTGCCGACAGCGATGACAGCCCGCACCGCAGCGCTGATCCGCAGCGCCCGAGCTTCTTAAGCTACGCGGCAGACCTTCAACATATTCGTCCCGCCGGGGTAGCCCATCGGCTCCCCGCAGGTGATGGCGTAGGTGTCGCCGGGCTTCAACACACCTTGCCCCACGAGGATCTGCTCGGCCGCCGCCAGCGCCGCATCACGGTCGTCGAACCTGGGCATCAAGAGCGGCCGCACATTGCGGTACAGCGTCATCTTGCACAGGCTGACCGGCTGGCTGGTCAGCGCAAAGATGGGCACATGGATGCGATGCCGGCTCATCCAGAGCGCCGTCGAGCCCGACTCGGTCAGCGCCAAAATCGCCTTGCAGCCCAAGTGATGGGCGGTGAACAACGCGCCCATGGCAATCGACTGGTCGATACGGCCAAAGCGCAGTTTGGCAAAGTCGGTGTCCAGGGTTACGTCCTCGGCCCGCTCCGCCTCCCAGGCAATCGCCGCCATCTGCTCAATGGTTTCGACCGGGTATTTGCCCGCAGCCGTCTCGGCACTGAGCATCACCGCGTCGGTGCCGTCGAGCACGGCATTTGCCACGTCGCTGACCTCGGCGCGCGTTGGCACCGGGTTGACGATCATCGACTCCATCATCTGCGTCGCGGTGATCGCCACCTTGTCGAGTGCACGCGCCATCTTGATCATGCGTTTTTGCAGGGCTGGCACCGCTGCATTGCCCACTTCCACGGCCAAGTCACCGCGCGCCACCATGATGCCGTCGCTGGCCTTCAGGATGGCTTCGAGATGCGGGATCGCTTCCGAGCGCTCGATCTTGGCGATCAGGCCCGGCTTGTGGCGCCACGGCTCACCGGCCACATTGCAGAGCTGGCGCGCCATCTCCATGTCGGTCGCGTTCTTGGGGAAGCTGACCGCCACATACTCGGCTTGGAAGCTCATCGCCGTCTTGATGTCTTCCATGTCCTTGGCGGTCAGCGCCGGGGCCGTCAGCCCGCCGCCCTGCTTGTTGATGCCCTTGTTATTGGACAGCTCGCCACCGACCTTGACCGTCGTGAACACCGCTGCGCCGCGCACCGCATCCACCGTCAGCACCAACAGGCCGTCGTTGAGCAGCAGGGTGTCGCCGGGCTTCACGTCGCGTGGCAATTCCTTGTAATCCAGGCCCACGGAAGTTTCGTCACCCAGCGCGGTGCGGTCGGCATCCAGGATGAAGGCGGTGCCATTGACCAGCTCGATCTTGCCGTTCTCGAACTTGCCGACACGGATCTTCGGGCCTTGCAGGTCGGCCATGATGGCCACTTCCTTGCCCGCCGCCTTGGCCGCCGCACGCACCATCGTCGCCCGGTCGATATGGTCTTGCGCCTTGCCATGCGAGAAGTTCAGCCGCACCACGTCGACGCCCGCCCGAATCATCCGCTCCAGAATCTCCGGCGTGTTGGACGCCGGGCCGAGGGTGGCAACGATCTTGGTGGCACGTGACATGGCGAACTCGTTTCGGTGAAATAAAATTACAGGCAGCGGATTATGGGTGGCAATTAGAGAGGTCTACCGGTTACGGCGGGTTACAGATTCAGCCCTGTTCAGCTTTTAGCCGCCCATACATCGGCCACCGCCAACGCCGTCATATTGACGATGCGGCGTACCGTCGCCGATGGCGTCAGGATGTGCACCGGCGCGGCGGCACCGAGCAAGATCGGCCCGACCGTCACGCCTTGCCCCGAGCTGATCTTCAAGACATTGAAGAGGATGTTGGCAGCGTCCAAGGTCGGCAGCACCAGCAGATTGGCCGCCCCCGTCAGTTTGCTGCCGGTCAGAAAGGCGCTCCGCACCGTCTCGCTCAGCGCCGCATCGCCATGCATCTCACCCTCGCTTTCGATCTCGGGGTGCGCCGCCGCGAACAGCTCATGCGCCCGCCGCATCTTGACCGCCGACGGCCGCTTGCTGGAGCCGAACATCGAATGCGAGACAAAGGCCAGCTTGGGCGGCAGGCCGAAGCGCTTGACCTCCTCGGCCGCCATCGCGGCAATCTCGGCCAGCTGCTCGGCATCGGGCGAATCGTTGACGAAGGTGTCGGTCAGGAACAGGGTCAGCTTGTCCAGCATCAAGGCATTCATCGTCGCGAAAGTCTTGGCGCCGGGCTTCAGCCCGATCAGCTCGGCCACATGCGCCAGATGGCTGTCAAAGCGCCCGACCAGGCCGCAGATCATCGCGTCCGCATCACCCAGCTTGATGGCCAGCGC
>JBBQKT010000406.1:0-2491 GCA_038327205.1 Burkholderiales bacterium
CTTGCGCCGTCCTTGGCGGCTTGCGTCAGCAGGGCGTTGAGCATGCGGATGATGGGCGCGTCGTTGGCCGCTTCGAGCAGGTCTTCCACCGCCGGCAGGTCTTGCATCATGCGGCTCAGGTCAACCGCGCTTTCAACCTCGCCGATCACCATCGCGGCACTCGATTCGCTGCCCGCGTAGGCGGCGTTGATGCGCTCGCCCAAGGTGGCCCGTGCCTCGTGTTCGAGCCGGTCGATGCGGTACAGCCGCTGCACCTCGGACAGGGCCGACAGGCTCAGCTCGGCCGAAGCCCACAGCACCAGCGATTCGCCGTCGTCTTCCAGCAGCAGGGTGTTCGCCTTGGCGAACGAGTAGGGCAGCGGATGCTTCATTGCCATGGCCATCACCGGGCCTTCACTGCGGTGGCGTCACGGTGGCGCGGCGCGGCTCGCTCAGGCCGTCGGCGGGCGTGGCTGGGCTGGTCGGCAGCACCGGCGCGCCGGTATCGGGCAGGATGTAACTCTTGGCCGGTGCGGTCTGCTGTTGCAGCGAGCGGATGGCTTCGTAGCGATCGAGCGTCAACTGGTCGGCCGACTGTTGGCTGCGCATCACGACCGGGCGCAGAAACACCATCAAATTGGTCTTGACCCGTTTGCGGCTCTCGCTCTTGAACAAATTGCCCAGCAGCGGGATGCTGGCCAGGCCGGGCACGCGGTCTTCGCCGTCGCTGTACTCGTCCTTCAGCAGGCCACCCAGCACAAGGATGCTGCCGTCGTCGACCGACACCGTGGTTTCGATCGAGCTTTTGTCGGTGGTCGGGCCGTTCACGCTGCTGGCGGTGCCGGGCACGACGGAGGAGTTTTCCTGGAACACCGTCATCCGCACCGTGCCGCTCTCGCCGATCTGGCTGCGGATGCGCAGGGTTAGGCCGACGTCCTTGCGGTCCACCGTCTGGAACGGGTTCACCGTGCCGCCGCCACCACCGCCGGTGTTGGTGAAAGAGCCGGTGACGAAGGGCACGTTTGAGCCCACGACGATCTTGGCTTCTTCGTTGTCCAGCGCCACCAGGTTTGGGGTGGACAGCACATTCGCGCCGGTCTGGCCTTCGAGGAAGTTGGCAATCGCGCCCAGGGTGTAGAAGTCGCCGACCTTTTTCAGGATGCCGATATTGAAACCCGCCGGGGCGGCGCCCTGCGCCAGCGCGGTGCCGACGCCGGTCACCCCACCGGCCACGGCCACCGTGCCGCGCAAGATATTGGCCAGGCCGGTGCCGAAGTTGGTACCGGCACCGGCGATGGTGCTGTCGCCCTTGTTGCCGAACAGGTTTTGCCATTGCACGCCAAATTGCGCGGCCTTGGTGACGTCGATCTTGACGATCATCGATTCGATATAGATCTGGGCGCGGCGGCCGTCGAGCTGTTCGATGACGGCGCGGATCTGCCGGTACAGCGGCTCGGCGGCCGTGATGATCAACGAGTTGGTCGACGGATCGGCCTGCACAAAGCCGCCGGTCGACGGGCCCTGGGAGGCCGCCACCGGCGTGGTGGATGCGGCCGAGGCGCCGCCCGCTGCGTTGTTGCCACCGGCGGCATTGGCGTTTTGAAACGTGTTGCCCGGCACGGCCGAGCTGGACGTGTTGCCGAAGCTGCCGCCGCCCGAACTGCCGCTGCCACCGCTGCCGCCGCTCCCACCAAACGCCGCCCGCAACACCGTCGCCAACTTGGTGGCGTCGGCGTTCTTCAGATAGACCACGCGGATATTGCCCGCCGCATCGGCGCTGGGCTGGTCGAGCTTGTCGATCATGGCGCGCACGGCTGCCAGCCGGGCCGGGTTGGCGGCGCGCAAGATCAAGGCATTGCTGCGCGGGTCGGCCAGCACGCTCAAGCCGCCCGCCGTGGCGGCCTGGCCCGGCACGCCGCCGGCACCGCCGTCGGCCAGCTTTTGCACCAGGGCGGCGATGTCCGATGCCACCGCGTACTTCAGCGGCACCACATCGATGTCGGTGTTGCCGGGGGTGTCCAGCACGGCAATGATGCGGGCCAGGCGCTGCAGGTTTTCGGCGTAGTCGGTGATGACCAGGGAGTTGTTGCCGGGGTTGGCGTTGATCGTGTTGTTGGGGCTGATCAAGGGGCGCAGCACGGCCACCAGGTTGTTGGCGTTTTCGTGGTTGATGCGGAAGATCTGGGTGGCGATCTGGTCGCCGCGCAGGCTGCTGCCGCCGACTGACACGCTGCTTGATTGCAGCTTGGCATCCGCCTCGGGCACCACCTTCAGCACCCCGGCGTTGTCGACCACCGTGAAGCCCAGGCCGCGCAGTGCAGCGAGGTAGTTCAGGTAGGCCTCGCGCACGCTCAGCGGCTGTTCGCTGTAGAGCGTGATCGGGCCCTTGACGCGGGGGTCGATGATGATTTGCCGGTCCAGCATCACACCGATCGCACGGGTCACGGCCTCCACGTCGGCGTTGACGAAATTGAGCGTCACCGGCGTCGCGGCCTTCAGCGCCGGGCCGCGG
>JBBQKT010000407.1:0-2476 GCA_038327205.1 Burkholderiales bacterium
GTGCGGGCGATGGCGGCGACGTTTTCGTCCTGGCCCAGTTCGCTGATGAAGCTGCGGTCGATCTTGAGCGTTTGCACCGGCATGCGGCGCAAATAGGACAGTGACGAATAGCCGGTGCCAAAGTCGTCAATCGCCACCCGCACGCCGCGCGCCGCGAGCTGGCCCAGCAGCTGAATCGCGGCTTCGGCATCTTCGAGCAACAGGCTTTCGGTCACTTCGATTTCAAGCGCGCGGGCCGGGCAGCCCGTCGCGGTGAGGATGGCATCCACCATCTCAATGAAGTCGGGCTGGCGCATCTGGCGGGCCGACACATTGACGGCCACCTGCTGCGGCCGGCCGGCCATGCCTTGCCAGCGGGCGGCTTGCGCGCAGGCGGTTTCGAGCACCCAGCGGCCGATCGGAATGATCAAGCCGGTGTCTTCCGCCAAGGGGATGAACTCCACCGGCGAGATGGGCCCGCGCGTCGGGTGCCGCCAGCGCAGCAGCGCCTCTGCCCCGATCAAGGCGCCATCCGACAAGCGCACCTGCGGCTGGTATTCGAGCCGGAACTGTGATGTCTCGTTGGCCAGGCGCAAGGCGTGCGTCAGCTCGAAGCGCTGTTGCACCGCGAAGGTCAGCTCGGGCCGGTAGGCCTGCACGGTGTTGCGGGCGTGCACCTTGGCGCGGCACATGGCGGCCTCGGCATTGCGCAGCAGATCGTCCACGCTGATGCCATCGGTCGGGTACATCGCCAGGCCGATGCTGGCCCCCAGGGTGAAGCGTTGCGCCTGCTCGCCAAGACTGATGCTGATGGGCTCGTCCATCACTTGGATCAAGCGGTCGCCCAGGCGCATCGAGCTTTCTTCATCCACCGAGCCGCTCAGCAGAATGACGAACTCATCCGCGCCAACACGGGCGACCGAGTCGCTGGCCCGCACCACGGTGTTGAAGCGGCGGGTGGTCTCGAGCAGCACGGCGTCACCGGCGGCATGGCCGGCGATGTCGTTGACTTCGCGAAAGCCATCAAGGTCGACAAAGAGCACGGCCATGCTGGTGTGGGCGCGCTGCGCAATGCTGAGCTGGCGCGCGATGCGGTCACGCAGCAGGGCCAGATTGGGCAGGCCGGTCAGGCGGTCATGCAAGGACTGATGCAGCAACTCGGCCTCGGTCAGCTTGAGCTGGTTCATCGCCTCGCGCAGCGGCGTGATGTCCCGTGCCACGCCGATCTGGCCCAGGCACTGGCCGTCTTCGTCGAACACCGGTGCCTGCGCGACATCGAGATAGCTGCGCCGGCTGTCGGCGTGGGTGACCCAGCGTTGACTGCGTTCCGGCTGATCCTGGCCCAGCGTGGTGCCGAGCAGGGCGCGCCAGTCGGGCAGCAGGGGCAGGTCAGCATCACGCTGACCCAGCACCTGCGCTTCGCTCAGGCCCAGGCAGGCCGCGAAGGCGGGGTTGCAGCCTTCGTAGCAGCCGCTGGCATCCTTGAAATAAACCGGGTCCGGGATGGCGTTGAGCAGGGCGCGCAGCGTGCTGCGCTCCCGCCGCACTCGCCGCAGCGCGGTGCGCCGAAGGCGCAACCTGTAGCGCTGCCACAGCACCACGCCCAGGCCAAACCCCAGCAGCAGGGCGACGAGCGCCGCGCTAAGCACCTGCAGTTCCTTGAATATGCTTCATGTGTACCGCCGCAATGCGGCACTCCCTCTCGCGCATGGCGTTTAACCCTGTGCCGCAACGGCTTGCCTGACGGGGCTTGTGACCCGCTCTTGCGCACCCTGCTGACGCCTCTTCAACTTGCTACTTCGACCAGGCGGGCAAAAAACTTGAGGAGCCTGCAAAGACTTACAACTGACAGGCCAGGCGGGTGCCCTGCAGGATCGCCCGCTTGGCGTCGAGCTCCCCAGCCTCCTGCGCGCCGCCGATCAGGTGGACGGAGACGCCCGCCGCGCGCAGCGGTGCCTCCAATTCGCGCAGCGGCTCCTGGCCCGCGCAGAGCACCACCGTGTCGGCCGCCAGCAGCTGCATGTCTTTGCGCTTTTCGCCGTAACTGACCCACAGGCCCTCGGCGGTGAGGGCCTCGTAGTTGACGCCGCCCAGCATCTCGACCTGCTTCATCTTCAGCGACTGGCGATGGATCCAGCCGGTGGTCTTGCCCAGACCGGCTCCGAGCTTGCCGGCCTTGCGCTGCAACAGGGTGATCTGGCGCGCCGGCGCGGCGGGCTGGGCGCGGCCCAGGCCGGCACGCACGGTCGTCGGGTCGGCCACGCCCCATTCGCGCTGCCAAGCGGGCAGGTCGAGCGTGAGGGAGTGGCCGGGCTGCTCGACCAGGAACTCCGCCACGTCGAAGCCAATGCCGCCCGCGCCGACGATCACCACCTTCTGGCCCACCGCCGCACCGCGGGCGATCACGTCGATGTAGCTGAGCACCTTGCCGGCCAGGGCGGGGTCGTCCTGACCTTTGATCTTGGGGTCGCGGGGCGTGACGCCGGTGGCGAGCAGC
>JBBQKT010000408.1:0-2436 GCA_038327205.1 Burkholderiales bacterium
CGGTCCACGGTGAACAGGCCCCAGTGCTTTTCGGGCTCCAGCGGGTCGTGCGAGCCCTTCCACGGCTCGTCAAAGGCCTCGAAGACAAAGCAGAGGATGCCGGCGTCGCGGGTCCAGTCCATCAGGTCTTGGTAGTAGATCGCCTGCAATTCTTGCGAGGCGTGTTCGGCGTTCATGCCGCGTCCATTGGCGGCGGTGGCCCAACCGGCCTCGGTGATGACGATGGGGGTGTCTGGGTACAGCGTGGCGACGCTGGCGACGTTCTCTTTCGTGTAGTTCAGCGCTTCGTGAATGTGCTTGTATTCCCACACCGGGTAGGTGTGCAGCGAGATGAAATCGAGCTCTGCCACCAACTCGCGCAGCTTGTGCTGCCAGGGCACATAGTTTTCGCAGAAGGTGACCGGTTGCGGCAGTGCGGCCTTGACGCGGCGGACATAGGCAATCATTTGCGCCACAGGCACGAAATGGTCGGTCCAGTCAACGGTCGCCTCGTTGCCCACGGCGACCGAGAAGACGATGTCCTCGTACTGCCGGGCCAGGGCAATCAGGCGGGCCAGCTCGGCCTCGTTCTCCTGCAGATTGGCGGCGAGCTGCTCTTCGCTGTAGGTCGCGCCCCAGGGGCAGCCGAAGTTGTTCATCTCCGCGCCCAGATAAGCGCCCAGCATCACCTGAATGGGCAGCTTGTCCTCGCGGATCACCTGCAGCACGCGCTCGGCGTGGAGGCTGCAGTCATAGAGGCGCAGCAAACGCCAATGCTTTTGCAGGATCGCCAGGTCTTCGCGGATTTCATCCAGCGAGGGATAGATCTGCGCGCCCGGACTTTGGCCTTCGCGGTAGCCGGAATAGCAGATGGCATTGCCTTGCGGCAGCACGAGGGGCGTGGTCATGGGTCAGGTAAATTTGGACGCGCCGTCTTTGTCCCAGAGGCCCCAAAACGCGCCGACATCGCCCTCGGCGCCGACCTTCCAGGCCTCGTCAAACGCCGCGAAATAGAACAGCTCGATGCCCTCGGCCTCGGCCCAGGCGACGCTGTCGGTGAAGTAGGCCATCGCACCCTCGGGTGAGGGCTGCGCGCCGTGAAAAGCGCTGCCCTGGTCGGGCCAGCCGGTCTCGCTGATGATCACGCGTTTGCCCGGCGCGGCGGCGCGGGTGCGCGCCATCATGTTCTGCATATAGGCCAGCGCTCCCTCGCGGGGGCAGCCTTCCCAGAACGGGTAGCAGTTGGTCAGCACCACATCGCAGGCGGCGGTGATGCGCGGGTGCAACTCGAACAGGTAATAGGCATCGACATAGCCAACCTGTACGCCCGGCAGTGCCTGCTTGACGCGCTTGATGCAGGCGAGCAGCTCGTCCTCGCTCATGTCCTCGCGCAGCAGCACCTCGTTGCCCACGGCAACAATGTCGGCATGGCCGGCTTTTGCGACGGCGATCACGCCCTCGATCTCGCGTTCGTTGATGGCCGCGTCGGTGCCCAGCCAGCAGCCCACCAGGGTTTGCAGGCCCAACTCGTGGGCAATGCGGGGCGTTTGTTCATGGCCGTCGGTGCAGGAGAAGGTGCGCACCCAGCGGGTATGCGGCTGGATCAATGCCAGGCGGGCACGGATCTGCGCTGCGCTGATCGCATCACCGGGTGCCTGGCCTTCGAGGTAGGGGCTGAAGCACAGGCCATGGACGCCGCGCGCCAAGGTTGACACTACGGCGGCACGCAGACCCGCGCGTTCGCCGTCGGTCCAAACCTCCGCCGGCGTGCTGCCCGTCTCCTGCACTTGGGTCAGGGCCGCGCCACTGTGCGGAGCCTGGGCGTTCATGGGTCGGCTTGAAGGCTTGGACATCGCAGCTCCGTCAGGGTTTCTTGTGCCAGGGGAAAGCGCCCTTGGCGCGGGGCAGCGTCGGGCCGTAGCCGCCCACTTTTTCATAGACCCGCACGTAGTCGACCACCAACTCGGCCGGGAATTCGGTGGCCGGGTTGGGCACGCCAGGGAAGTTGCCGCCGACCGCCACATTCATCACCAGATAAAAGGGCTGATCGAACGGTGCGGGCCAAGCATTCAAGTCACTGGCGCGGCGCGGCTCAAGACCAGCACCGTCCGCCGTAGTCTTGCTGCAACTCCACCAATGCCGGTGCGTGGCGGTGAGCTGGTCATCGACATAAAACCGGATCTCGCCCGGCTCCCACTCGACCGCATAGACATGCCAGTCGGCCACCGTGCTGCCGCCGGGCAGCGGGTGCACATGGGTGATCAGCGAGCGCTTGGGAAAGGGCGAGCCAAAGTGCAGGCTGCTGAGCACCTCATGCGGCTTCTCGCCGACGATCTCCATCAGGTCGATCTCGCCCGACGCAGCCCAGCCGCCGTAGTGGTCGTCCTGCGGCAGCATCCACAGCGCCGGCCACAGGCCCTTGCCCCAGGGCACTTTGGCGCGGAACTCGAAGCGGCC
>JBBQKT010000409.1:0-2427 GCA_038327205.1 Burkholderiales bacterium
GATGACGGCCAGGCGCTGCGGCGTGTAGCGCTGCAGCAGCTTGCCCAGCAGATAGCCCTGCACAAAAACCGACACCACGCCGACGGCGGCCAGTGAGAGGCCGTTGTCCTGCGTCGTCCAGCCAAACTTGAAGGTGGTGTAGAGCACCCAGCAGTTGTAGAGAATGCCTTGCGCCAGGCCGGTGCAGGCGATCACGCCAACCAGCGCGCCGATGCCCTTCAACTCGGCCAGCCGTCGCAGCGAACTGATCGGGTTGACCGAGCCCCAGGAGATGGCGTGGCGCTGCGCGGGTGGCAGCGATTCTGGCAGCACGAAATAGCCGTAAAGCAGGTTCAAGAGCCCCAGGCAACCGGCCACCACAAAAGGCAAACGCAGGTCGATGCTGCCCAGCAGCCCGCCCAGCGCGGGGCCGGCGATAAAGCCCAGGCCGAACATCGCGCCCAGCATGCCAAAGCGCTTGGCCCGCTCCTCGGGCGCGCTGATATCGGCCACATAGGCATTGGCCACAGCCGCATTGGCCTGCATGCCGCCGCCAATCAGGCGCGAAGCGATCAACATCCACATCGAGGTGGCCAGGGCGGTGGCAAAGAAGTTCAGCGCCAGCCCGCAAAAGCCCAGCAGCAAGACCGGCCGGCGGCCATAGCGATCGGACAGCGCGCCCAGGATCGGCGCGCCAAAGAAATTGGCAATTGCAAACGAGAAGGTGATCCAGCCGAGCCAAAACGCCTGATCGGCCTGCGAGCCGGTGAACTTGCCCACCAACGCCGGCAACACGGGCACGATCAGACCGATGGAGATCATGTCGATCAGCACGGCAATCATGATGAAGCCCATGCCGGCCGCCCTGGGCTTTGCTGCTGCTTTCTCGCTCACGCCTGTCCTTGTCGTTCGGCCTATAGATAAAAAAGGGGCCGAAGCCCCTTTCGATTCAGTCGCGCGGAATCACTCAGAGCGGTAGTTCGGCGCTTCTTTGGTGATCTGCACATCGTGGACATGGCTTTCGCGCATGCCCGCCGAGGTGATCTGCACGAACTCGGCCTTGTCCTGCATGTCGGCAATCGTTGCACAGCCGCAGTAGTGCATCGATGCCTTCAGGCCACCGGCCATCTGGAAGATCACCTGCACCACCGAACCCTTGTACGGCACCTGGCCTTCGATGCCCTCGGGCACCAGCTTGGAGGTGTTGGGATTATTGGCCGCGGTGTCCTGGAAGTAGCGGTCTGCCGAGCCCTTGGCCATCGCCCCCATCGAGCCCATGCCGCGGTAACTCTTGTACGAACGGCCTTGGTACAGGATCAGGTCACCCGGTGCCTCTTCGGTGCCGGCAAAGGCGCCGCCCATCATCACGCTGTCGGCGCCGGCGGCAATCGCCTTGGCCAGATCGCCCGAATAGCGCACGCCGCCGTCGGCAATCACCGGCACGCCGGTGCCGCGCAGGGCGGTGGCGACGTTGTCGATGGCTGTGATCTGCGGCACGCCGACACCGGCAACGATGCGGGTGGTGCAGATCGAGCCCGGACCGATGCCGACCTTGACGCCGTCCGCACCCGCCTCAACCAGGGCCAAGGCCGCTGCGCCGGTGGCAATATTGCCGCCGATCACATCGACGCCAGGGAAGTTCCTTTTGACCCAACGCACCCGCTCCAGCACGCCGGCGCTGTGGCCGTGGGCGGTGTCGACGATCAGCGCATCAACGCCGGCGCGAATCAACAACTCGACCCGCTCTTCGGTGTCATCACCAAAACCCACCGCCGCGCCGACCCGCAATTTGCCCTGCGCATCGCGGCAGGCGTTCGGGAAGCTGGTCTGCTTGGTGATGTCCTTGACGGTCATCAGGCCGCGCAACTCGAAGGCGTCGTTGACGACGACCACGCGCTCGAGCTTGTGCTTGTGCATCAACGCCTTGGCTTCTTCAAGCGAGGCGCCTTCTTTGACGGTGACCAGCTTTTCGGCCGGTGTCATCATCTCGCGCACTGGCAGGTCCATGCGGGTTTCGAAGCGCAGATCGCGGCCGGTCACGATACCGACGACCTTGCGGCCTTCCAGCACCGGGAAGCCGGACACGCCATGCAGGCGCGACATCTCGACGACCTGACGCACGGTGGCGTCGGGCGTGGTCGTGAACGGATCCAGCACGACGCCCGACTCATAGCGCTTGACGCGGGCCACCTCGATGGCCTGCTGCTGCGCGCTGAGGTTTTTGTGGACGATGCCGATGCCGCCCTCCTGAGCGATGGCTATCGCCAGGCGCGCTTCGGTGACGGTGTCCATCGCGGCGGACACCAAAGGCAGATTCAAGCGGATATTGCGAGAAAGCCGGGTGGCAAGACTGGTGTCGCGAGGCAACACCTGGGAGAACGCTGGCACCAACAACACATCGTCGAAGGTCAGCGCATTTCCTAAAAGGCGCATGTGGGAGGCTCCATA
>JBBQKT010000410.1:0-2420 GCA_038327205.1 Burkholderiales bacterium
TATTCCGGCCTGACCGATGCGGAGATGCGATCGGTCGACGCCATCATCCGCAAGACCACGGTGGAGAGCTTCGGCCCGGTGCGCAGCGTGACGCCGACCCTGGTGTTCGAGCTGGGTTTTGAGGGCATCGCCCGCAGCCCGCGGCACAAAAGCGGCATCGCCCTGCGCTTTCCGCGCATGTTGCGCTGGCGGCAGGACAAACCGGTGGCGGAGGCCGATGAGCTGTCGTCGCTGATGGCACTGTTGCCATGACACCAACTGCCTGGCTGGCATCGCGCGGCTGGAAGCCCTTTGCCTTTCAGCGCGAGGTCTGGCGGGCGATGAAGCAGGGCCAAAGCGGGCTGCTGCATTCCAGCACCGGCAGCGGCAAGACCTTGGCCATCTGGCTGGGCGCGCTGCAGGCCTTTGCCAAACCCAGCAAGACTGCGCCGCCGCTGACCGTGCTCTGGATCACCCCGATGCGGGCGCTGGCGGCCGACACCCTGCTTGCGCTGCGCGCCCCGCTGGCCGAGCTGGCACCGGCCTGGACCAGCGCCTTGCGCAGCGGCGACAGCACAAGCGCCGAGCGCAGCGCGCAGGCCAAGCGGCTGCCGACCGTGCTGGTCACCACGCCGGAAAGCCTGACCTTGTTGCTCGCCCGCGCCGATGCCCGCGAGGTGCTGCAACACGTGAAGTTGGCGGTCGTCGATGAGTGGCATGAGCTGCTGGGCAACAAGCGCGGCGTGCAATTGCAGCTGGCGCTGGCGCGGCTGCGGCAGTTCAACCCGGCGCTGCTCAGCTGGGGCGTATCGGCCACCTTGGGCAATTTGCCGGAGGCGCTGGCGGCGCTGGTCGGAACGGCGGCTGAACATGCCGTGACCGTCCACGGTGCCTCGGCCAAAAAGCTCGTCATCGACACCCTGCTGCCCGCCCGCGCCGAGCGCTTTGCCTGGGCCGGCCACATGGGCCTGGCCATGCTGCCCCAGGTCGTCCAGGCGATTGACGAAAGCGCCTCGACCCTTGTCTTTACCAATACCCGCGCGCAAGCCGAGCGCTGGTACCAGGCGCTGCTGGAGGCGCGGCCCGATTGGGCGGGGGTGATCGCGCTGCACCACGGCTCGCTCGACAAGTCGGTACGTGAATGGGTCGAGGCGGGGCTCAAGAACGGCACGGTTCGGGCGGCGGTCTGCACATCGAGCCTCGATCTGGGTGTGGATTTTTTGCCGGTCGAGCGGGTGCTGCAAATCGGCTCGGCCAAGGGCGTGGCGCGGCTGATCCAGCGCGCCGGGCGCAGCGGCCATGCGCCGGGGCGGCCGTCGCGGATCAGCCTGGTGCCGACGCACAGCCTGGAGCTGATCGAAGCCGCTGCCGCCCGTGCCGCCGTGCAGGCCGGGCAAATTGAGCCGCGCCGGGTGCCGCAGCAGCCGCTCGACGTGCTGGTTCAACATCTGGTGACGGTGGCACTGGGCGGTGGCTTCACGGCCGAGGCGCTGTATGCCGAGCTGCGGACGACCTTGGCCTACCAAGACCTGACCCCTGAGCAATTTCAATGGGCCTTGGATTTCGTCCGCCAAGGCGGCGCGTCGCTGGCGATCTATCCCGACTACCAACGGGCCGCGCCGGACGAAGCGGGCATCTGGCGGGTGCCCGATGCTCGGCTGGCGCGGCGCCACCGCGTCAATATCGGCACCATCGTCAGCGATGCCAGCATGACCGTGCAGTTCGTGGGCGGCAGCAAGATCGGCACGGTGGAGGAGGGTTTTATCGCGCGGCTGAAACCGGGCGACGGCTTCAGCTTTGGCGGGCGGCTGCTGGAGCTGGTGCGGGTCCATCAGATGACTGCTTACGTGAAGCGGGCCAGCAAGGGCAGCGCGCTGATCCCTCGTTGGAACGGCGGCAAGATGCCGCTGTCCAGCACCTTGGCTGACGCGGTGTTGCGCGAGCTGGCTGCCGCCGACGCGGGCGTTTTCGACAGCCCGGAGATGCGCAGCGTGCGCCCGCTGCTGGACCTGCAGCGCGAGCGCTCGGCCCTGCCCACGCCGGATCGCCTGCTGGCCGAAACGCTGAAGACGCGTGACGGCCACCACCTGTTTCTTTATCCCTTTGCCGGCCGCAATGTGCACCTGGGCCTGGCCAGCCTGCTCGCCTGGCGGGCAGCGCAGCCCGAGCGGGGCACGTTCTCGATTGCGGTGAACGACTACGGGCTGGAGCTGCTCAGCGCCAAGCCGGTCGATTGGGCCGCACGGCTGGCCGGCTTGCTCGCCGCGCCAGTGGACGTGGCCGAGGTGCTGGCCGGCTTGAACGCGACCGAGCTGGCGCGGCGGCGCTTCCGCGAGATCGCCCGCATCGCCGGTCTGATCTTTCAAAGCCATCCGGGCGAGAACCGCAGCAACCGGCAGCTGCAGGCCTCGTCCTCGCTGTTCTTTGAGGTGTTTCAAAAA
>JBBQKT010000411.1:0-2418 GCA_038327205.1 Burkholderiales bacterium
AAAGCTGGCGGCCAATTACGTGTCGGGCTTTGTGATCCTGGCGGAGCGTTCGCTGCGCATCGGCGACATGGTCAAGGTGGACGGCTTCGAGGGCCGCATCAGTGACATCAAGACCCGCTACACCGTCGTCCGCGCGCTGAATGGCCGTGAGGCCATCGTGCCGAATGAAATGTTGATCACCCAGCGGGTCGAAAATTCGTCGCTGGCCGACCCCAAGATTTCTTTGGGCACGCTGGTTCAGGTGGCCTATGGCACCGATCTCGATGTGGTGATGCCTGCGCTGACCACGGCCGTGGGCGAGGTGCCTCGCGTGTTGGCCGAACCCGGGCCGGCCGTGCTGCTGAGCGAGTTCGCCGCCGACGGACTGAATCTGACGGTGTCCTTCTGGATCGCCGACCCCGAGAACGGCCAGGGCAATGTCCGCTCCGACGTGAATCTGGCCGTTCTTTCCACCCTGAACCGGCTGGGTGTGGAGATTCCATTCCCGCAGCGGGTGATCCGCGAAGTGCCGGGGCCTGAACCGATCACCGTGACTGCGCCCTAAAAACCCGTTTTTTTCGTCGAATTGGCCCATGCCTGGGCGATGAAACTCCGCAGCAATGTTGACCGTCGGCAAAGATCGACGGGGCTTGTTTTGGAGCGCAAAGACATGAATCTCGCTGACGCTGTTGACTTGAGCAGGGCCTGACATGGACACGTCACCGGGTCTTCCTGTCGATCTTGCCGCTGATGCCACTGATGCTGCTGCTGTTGATGCCGCTGCCCAGGCGCTTGACTCGCATCCCCTTGCCTGGATGTCGCCCGTCTACCGCAGCGAACCGGCCGAGGCGCTGGCCCGGATCCGGGCCATCTGCGAGCTGATCCCGGAGCTGTATGGCGCGATGTTCGCTGTGGCGGCTACGCACCAGTCGGTGCCCAAGGAAATTTTGGCCGCCGCCATCCGGCAGTTCCGCCGCGATACCGATGGGCTGAGCCAGGACGATGTGCTGGGCCTGATGACCAGCATCCTGAACGGCAGTCGCTCGGGCTTTGATGCGGTGCTGCGCTCGCGCAAAAAGGGCGAGCGCAAGGCGATCTCAACCCCCTGGGTTAAAGACTAGCCCGATCAGCGCCGATGGTCGTAGCGCCACCAACTGGTCAGCCCCGCAGCGGCGATCAACAACAAGGCGCTGACCGCGGCGGGTGGGCCTAGCAGGGCCAAGCTCACCACGCCTGCCGCCGCATAAAGCAGCGGCAGCTTTTCGTACCAATAGTTAGAAATCCACACAACACGTCTCCCCGACATCCATCACAGCGTCCCCGCTGCTCGTCGGGTGCAGCTTCAGTTGGCGGGGTCGCAACACAGGTGATGGTGCCGCACCCGGCCCGGACAGCGCCATCCCCGTTGGGCGGGGTGGCCCGCCTGTATTCGTGACAAAAGTCGCGCTTTCGGGCCGGGGTCAGTGATTAAAAGTCGGCGTCCAGCACGACGCGGTAACGCGCCTTGCCGGCCCGCAGATGGTCCACCGCCTCGTTGACCCGGCTCATTGGAAAGCGCTCCACCTGGGGCGCAATGCCGTGGCGGGCCGCGAAATCAAGCATCCGGGCCAGCACTCGCGGTGAGGGGGTGGGCGAGGCCGACAGGCTACGCTGCCAGCTCAACAACGCGCCGCTGCGGAACTTCATCTGGTCGGTCACCACGCCTACCAAGTGCATCTTGCCTTTGGGGGCCAGGGTGTTGATCAGCGCGTCCCATTCCAGGCTGGCACCGACGGTGATGAGCAAAAAGTCGAGGCTGCCCGCCGCGGCCTTCAGCTCGGCCGGATCGACGCTCGATACCGTGCGGTGTGCGCCCAGCGCCAGTGCCTCTTCGCGCTTGGACGGTGACGAGGTGAACGCGGTCACCTCGCAGCCCCAGGCCCGGGCGAACTTGACTGCCATATGGCCCAAGCCGCCGATGCCGACCACGCCGACCCGGTCGGTCGGCTTGATCGCGTGCAGCTCAAATGGCAAGAACACCGTGCCGCCGCCACACATCAGCGGGCCGACCGCTGCCGGCTCAAGTGCCTCGGGAATGGGCACGGCCCAGCTCCAGTGCGCCCGCAGCCGGTCGGCAAAACCGCCGTGGCGGCCGACGATGGTGGGCTGGCGCTTGGCGCAGAGGTTTTGTTCACCGCCGATGCAGAAGTTGCAATAGGTGCAGCTGGCGGTGTGCCAGCCGATGCCGACGCGTTGGCCGATCTTGCGACCCTTCGCTTGCGAGCCCAGCGCGGTGATGACCCCCACCACCTCATGGCCCGGCACGACGGGGTAGTTGGCGGGGAACCATTCGCTGTCGATCATCGCCAGGTCGGAATGGCAAATGCCGCAATGCTCGATCTTGAGCTCCACCTCGTCGTCGCCCAGCGGGCCGGCGTCGAAATCAAAGCGTTCGAGCGG
>JBBQKT010000412.1:0-2417 GCA_038327205.1 Burkholderiales bacterium
CCGACCCCTCCAATGCCAATGGTGGCGACGAGGGCAAACGCCGGGCCTTCGAGCTGACCCGCCAGGCCATCGGCTACCGGATGCTGCAGCTGCTGGCCCTGCCGGTGGACAGGCTGAGCCGCGCAGATTTGCAGCGGGCCTTGATTGACATCAGCCGCACATGAGTTTGCCAAGAAGACTGCTGGCCGAGGCCTTGGGCACGGCCATTCTGCTGGCCATCGTGATCGGCTCGGGCATCATGGCCGAGCGCTTGGCGGGGGGCAATATGGCCCTCGCCCTGCTTGCCAACACCTTGGCCACGGTCTGGGGCTTGTACGTGTTGATCGAAGTGTTCGGGCCCATCAGCGGTGCGCACTTCAACCCGGCCGTCAGCGCCGTGATGACCTTGCGCGGAGAACTGGCGGGGCGTGTGCTCTTGCCGTATGTCGGCGCGCAAGTGCTCGGCGCGATGCTGGGGGCCTGGCTGGCCAACGCGATGTTCGAGCTGCCGGTCTGGCAGTTCTCAAGCCATCTGCGCGGCGGCACCGGCCAATGGCTGGCCGAAGTCGTCGCCACCGCCGGTCTGTTGCTGGTCATCTTGCGCGCGCCGCCGGGCAAGGCCAGCAGCCTGGTGGCGGGCTTCATCGGCGCGGCTTATTGGTTCACGTCGTCAACCTCGTTTGCCAACCCGGCCGCTGTCTTCGGCCGCATGTTCAGCGACAGCTTTGCCGGCATCGCGCCGGTGAGCGCAGCAGGCTTCGTGCTGGCCGAGATCGCCGGTGCGGGCCTGGGATGGGCCTTGCACCACGCCCTCAACACGAGACCCCGCCATGACCCTGCCTGACCTTCCCCAACTGTTGACGGAACACTTCCGCAAGCCCGTCATCACCGGCCACCCACCCCGCATCCTGCTGCTCTACGGCTCGCTGCGCGAACGCTCGTTCAGCCGCCTGTTGAGCGAGGAAGCCGCCCGGCTCTTGCAGGCGATGGGGTCCGAGACGCGCACCTTCAACCCCAGCGGCCTGCCCCTGCCCGACGACGCACCGGATGATCACCCCAAGGTGCTGGAGCTGCGGGCGCTGACGCTGTGGGCCGAGGGCATGGTGTGGACCTCGCCCGAAAGGCATGGCGCGATGACCGGCGTGATGAAGGCGCAGATCGACTGGATCCCACTGGCCCTGGGCGCCCGGCGGCCCACCCAAGGCAAGGCCTTGGCCGTGATGCAGGTCAGCGGTGGCTCGCAGTCGTTCAACGCCGTCAACCAGCTCCGCGTGCTGGGCCGCTGGATGCGGCTGCTGACGATCCCGAACCAGTCGTCGGTGGCCAAGGCCTTCATGGAGTTTGATGCCGACGGCCGAATGAAGCCCTCGGCCTACTACGACCGGGTCGTCGATGTGATGGAAGAACTTGTCAAGTTCACGCTGCTGACCCGCGATGTGGCCGATCAGCTGGTGGACCGGTACAGCGAGAGAAAAGAGAGCGCGCAGGCCTTGATGGCGCGGGTCAATCAGCAGGCGATCTGAGGGGGCCGGGTGTCCTGACTGCCCTATGCGTGCAGGGACTTCAAGGCCAAGTCTGGTGCCGTGGACATGATCTTGAGCAGCGCGGCGGCTGGCCCTGTCGGGTTACGTCGGTGTTGCTCCCAGTTCTGCAGGGTCTTGACGCTCACGCGCATCAAGCGGGCGAACTCGCTTTGCGACAGCCCGATTTGTTCACGCACCGCCTTGGCGTCGGGGGCGACGAGCTCAAAGCGACGCGATGGCGCAGCCTTGCCCTTCGAGATGGCCTTGGCTTCTTGCAGGCTGCTTACCAGGTCTTCAAACAGCGTCTTGTCCATGCTCATAGCTCCTTGACCAGTTCACGCAAAATCGCTACTTCCTTGTCCGTCAGGTCGTCCTTGACCTAGTAGTAAATGGCCCTAACGCCGCCACCACCTTTGATGATGTCGCCCCGTTCGGGGTCGTCCAGCAAGACGTGCTGCATCTCGCGGTACTCATCATCGATCAGCAGTTGGGTAACGAGACGGGTAAAAGTGGGCGTCTCGATGAATTCCATGCGTCGCAGTTTATCCGCCAATGGCGGATAGCTCAACTTGACCATGATGGGACTGATGCGCCCAACCCAAACAACCACAAAAAAAGGGCGAGCACCGCAGTGCTCGCCCTTTGCTCAAAGCACACTCAACAAACCAGCATCAAAAGCTGTGACGAATCCCGGTCACGAACTCGGTGATGTTGCCCTCGCCCGAGGTCGTCAAACCGGCCGGCACAGCGGCAGCCGAGCGTGCGGCGTAGCCAACGCCTTCGTTCTTGAAGCGGGTCAGCGACGAGTACAAGGCGGTGCGCTTGCTCAGGTCGTACTGGTAGCCCACGCCCAGCGCCTGCGTCTTGCCGTCGCCCGAGCCCTTCAGCTTGCTTTCGACGTACTGCGCCTTGAAG
>JBBQKT010000413.1:0-2396 GCA_038327205.1 Burkholderiales bacterium
GCTCACGCTGAAAAACATCCCTGATGCCGTATACGACCGGCTCAAACTTACTGCGCAGCAGAACCGCCGCAGCCTGAACAGCGAAGCGATTGTTTGCCTGGAAGCGGTGCTGCTGCCGACACGGCTGACCTCGGACGAACATCTGGCCAGCGTGCGCGCATTTCGAGCAAGCTTGCCCAGCAAGGTCATCTTCAGCGCCAACGACATCGATGCCGCCAAGCGCGAAGGCCGCCCGTGATCGTGGTCGACACCAATGTGGTCGCCTATTTGCTCTTGCCAGGTGAATTCACAGCGGCGGCGGAAAAACTGCGGGCCAACGAGCCTGAATGGGCGGCACCGGTACTTTGGCGTAGCGAGTTCCGCAATATTTTGGCGGGGCAACTGCGGCGAAAAGCCCTGGATTTCGATCAGGTGTGCCGCGCTCAAAAGCTGGCGGAAAGCCTGCTTGCCGGTGCTGAGTACGAGGTCGATTCGGTCGCCGTGCTTGAGCTGGTGCAAGGCAGCGATTGCTCTGCGTACGACTGCGAGTTCGTGGCCTTGGCAGCCAGCCTCGACTGCAAGCTGGTGACGATGGACAAGAAGCTGCTGGCCGCATTTCCGCAGCGTGCGCTGTCGCTACGCAAGGTCTGAGCGCTCAGGCCGAGCCAACCAACCTGCGATGCAGCACTGCGCCGCCCAATAGGTCGACAGCACCCACAAACTGGCCAGCGGCAGCGGCCCGGCGAACTTGTTGGTGGCGAGCAGGGCGTCGGAGATGACGAACAGCAGGCCACCCAGGGCCAGTAGCGCGCCGCGAGAACTATTGGCCGTCCCGCGTGCGCGCCAGCCCAGCCCGGCGGCCTGTGCGCCCAGGGCGCTGCGGCAGATCACATACACCCCCCCCGGCGCCCGCAGCGCTGCGGGCACGCCGGGCCAGAGCTGGCTGAGGATGGCGGCAGCCAACAGGCCGTAAGCCAGAAACGGCCAGGGCCAGTCGGCCAGCTTGCGCACCCGCGTGAAGGCCCATAAATAGCTGAGGTGGGCGGCCAGAAAGCTCAGCAGGCCGATCAGAAAGCCTTTGTCGGGCCACAGCAGGGCGATGTCGCCGACGAGCGAGAAGGCGAGGCCGATCAGTACCCAGCGGCGCGGCAGCGGCGTGGTTGCTCGCCCACGCGGCCAGGCAAAGGCAATGACCAGGATCGTCGTCAGCGGCTTGGCGATGAAGGTGAGCGCCGGTGGCACACCCACGCCGCTCTGAGCCAGGATGGCGAGCAGGGCGCTGAGCAAGATCAGCGGCAACAGCAGTTTCGAGGGGAGGGAGTTGCTCGTCATAGCCGCCCATTGAACCACCGCGATCTGCAGCCTGTTCTCGATTTAAGTCGTTCTCTCGCAAGCCGCTCGCCGGCGCGGCCGGGCGCGGCCACACTGCGCCGCTGCTGCTGCTTCTGCTACGGCCTACGGCTGCCTCACACCTCTAAAAACAGGGATTTCGACCCATGCTTACGCTCACCGGCCTCACCCACGTCTACGCCAACGGCACCAAGGCCTTGGACAACGTCAGCCTCGATATTCCCAAGGGCATGTTCGGCCTGCTGGGCCCGAACGGCGCCGGCAAATCGACCTTGATGCGTTGCATCTCCACCCTGCAGACGCCCAGCGCCGGCAGCATCCATTTCAAACACATCGATGGCGATATCGATGTGGTCAAGCAGCCCGAAAAGCTGCGCGCGACGCTGGGCTATCTGCCGCAGGATTTCGGCGTCTATCCGCGTGTGTCGGCCTACGACCTGCTGGACCATCTGGCCGTGCTGAAGGGCATCACGGGCCGGGGCGAGCGCAAGGACACGGTCGAGACCCTGCTGACCCAGGTGAACCTGTGGGACGTGCGCAAGAAGGCGGTGGCCGGCTACTCGGGCGGCATGCGCCAGCGCTTCGGCGTGGCGCAGGCCTTGATCGGCAAACCGCAATTGATCATCGTGGACGAGCCGACCGCCGGCCTCGACCCCGAGGAACGCAACCGTTTCAACAACCTGCTGGCCGAGATCGGCGAGAACGTGGTCGTCATCCTCTCGACTCACATCGTCGATGACGTGGCCGATCTGTGCCCGCGCATGGCCATCATCAACCAGGGCCGCATCGTGCAGACCGGCGCGCCGCAGGAGCTGACCCGCTCGCTGCAGGGCCGAGTCTGGCGGCGGACGATTGAATCGAATCAGCTGGCCGGTTATCAGAAGGATCTGACCGTCATTTCGAACCGGTTGCGCGGTGGCCAGACTGTCATCCATGTGCTGGCCGACAGCCTGCCGGCGGCGGGCTTCGAGCCGGTCGACGGTGGCTTGGAAGACCTGTACTTCGCCACGCTGGTGCAGTCGCGTCGCGCTGCAGCGACTGCAACTGCTGCCTGAGAGATCCCGCCA
>JBBQKT010000414.1:0-2356 GCA_038327205.1 Burkholderiales bacterium
CTTCGGCTTGTTCGAGCATGCTGCAACCTAGATTTGGCAGTTGAACGCGGCCGAGTGGGCTGCGATGCGGTGCGCTGGCAAGGCGCGCCGACGACGTGGGCCGATGCCCACAAGGAGAAGCAACGCAGCCAGCGCGCCGTAACGCGGCCCAATCGGCTGCGTAGCGTTTTCAGCCAAATAGTGATGGCAGTCGGGTAGAGAAAACTCAACGAACATGGGGGCTCCGAGGCGGTGGGAAGCGATCAACTGCCGAATCTAGGTTGTACCCAAGCTTTTGACGGACCAAACGCGGTCCACGTATTCTGCGATGGTTCGGTCAGACGAAAACCAGCCCATGCCCGCCACGTTCAGCAGAGCTTGATTGGCCCAGGCAGCCGGCTCTTTGAACAGCGCGTCCACCCGCGCTTGTGTGGCCACGTAATCGGCAAAATCCGCCATCAGCATATAGACGTCCCGGCCCAACAGGTTGTCGGTCAGCGTCCGGTAGCGGCCCGGCTCACCGGCCGAAAACTCGCCGTGGGCGATGGCGTCGATCACCCGCTTGAGCTGGGCGTTTTCTTCGACATACAGACGCGGGTCGTAGCCGAGCGACTTCATCTGCGCAACGGCCTGCGTCTTCAGGCCAAAGACAAACATGTTCTCGACACCCATCGCCTCGGCCATCTCGATGTTGGCGCCGTCCCAGGTACCGATGGTGATGGCCCCGTTCAAGGCGAACTTCATATTGCCGGTGCCGGAGGCCTCGGTGCCGGCGGTGGAGATCTGCTCGCTCAGGTCGGCCGCCGGAATGATGATCTCGGCCAGGCTGACGCCGTAATTGGGCATGAAGACCAGCTTCAGCTTGTCGCCCACGCGGGGGTCGCTGTTGACCACACGGCCGACGTCATGGGCCAATTGGATGATCAGCTTGGCCATGTGATAGGCCGAGGCCGCCTTGCCGGCGATGACCACGGTGCGCGGCGTCCAATCTGCGCTGGGGTTGTCGATGATCGCCTGATACCGCGCCACCACATGCAGGATGTTGAGCAACTGGCGCTTGTATTCATGGATGCGCTTGATCTGCACATCGAACAGGCTGGCCGGGTTGATGACGATGCCCAGCTCGCGGCGGATCAGATCGGCCAGGCGCTGCTTGTTGGCTGCCTTGACCGCCAGGAACTGCTGGCCGAAGCCGACATCGGCCGCCAAGGGCGCGAGCGCCTTGATCTCGGCCAGGTCTTTGCGCCAGGCCGTGCCAATGCGGCCGTCGATCAGCGCCGACAGGCTCGGGTTGGCCTGTTGCAGCCAGCGGCGCGGCGTGACGCCGTTGGTGACGTTGTGGAAGCGGTCCGGGTAGATCTTCACGTAGTCGGCAAAGATCGTCTCCACCATCAATTGCGAGTGCAGCGCGGCCACGCCATTGACCTTGTGCGAGGCAACGATGGAGAGTGCCGCCATGCGCACCCGACGCTCGTTGCCAGAACCGAAGCTGCCGCCTTCATCAATGATCGAAACCCGCCCCAGCAGCGCCTCATCGCCGGGGAATTTCGCCTTCACCTCGTCAAGGAACAGGTGGTTGATCTCGTAGATGATTTCAAGATGGCGCGGCAGCAGGGCCTCGAACATGCGCACTGGCCAGGTCTCCAGCGCCTCGGGCATCAGGGTGTGGTTGGTGTAGGAGACCGCTTGCCGGGTGATGGCCCAAGCCTGTGCCCAGCTCATCGCGTGTTCGTCCAACAGCAGGCGCATCAGCTCGGCGGGCGACAGCGCCGGGTGGGTGTCGTTCAGGTGGATGGCGTTGGCTTTGCCCAAATCACGCAAATTACCGTGCTCGCGCAGGTGGCGGGCAATGATGTCTTGCAGCGACGCGCTGACCAGGAAGGCCTCCTGTTTCAGGCGCAGCTCGCGGCCGGCCTCGGTGCTGTCGTCGGGATAGAGCACCCAGTTCAAGGCATCGGCGGCAACGCGGTGGCGAGCGGCGCGCTGGAAGTCACCTTCGCAAAAGGCGGCGAAGTCAATCGGCGCTTCGGCACTGGCATGCCATTGGCGCAAGGTCGAGACCCGGTCGCTGTGGTGGGCCGGGACGATGAAGTCATAGGCCTGCGCCACCAGCTTTTCGCTCGGCCGCCAGCGGCGCACGCCGCCTTCCACCGCCACCCGCCCGCCGAAGCCAACGCTGTAACGCAACTCCTCGCGCGGCACCTCCCAGGGCTGGCCCAGGCGCATCCAGTCATCGGGCATTTCAATTTGTTGACCCTGTTGAATGGCCTGGGCAAACATGCCGTATTGGTAGCGCATGCCGTAGCCGAACGAGGGCAGGCCCAGTTCGGCAAACGAATCGAGGAAGCAAGCGGCCAGGCGCCCCAAGCCACCGTTA
>JBBQKT010000415.1:0-2352 GCA_038327205.1 Burkholderiales bacterium
CTGATCGTCAGCGCCGACTACTCGCAGATCGAGCTGCGCATCATGGCCCACATCAGCGAGGATCCGGGCCTGCTCA
Organism: Burkholderiales bacterium; assembly: GCA_038327205.1. GTDB lineage: Bacteria > Pseudomonadota > Gammaproteobacteria > Burkholderiales > Burkholderiaceae_C > Paucibacter_A. Next base: position 77 of record JBBQKT010000415.1, read on the forward strand.
AAGCCTTTGGCGACGGCATCGACGTGCACAAGGCCACCGCCAGCGAGGTCTTCGGCGTGCCGGTGGCCGAGGTGACGACCGAGCACCGCCGCTATGCCAAAACGATCAACTTTGGCCTGATCTATGGCATGGGGGCCTTCGGTCTGGCAAATAGCCTGGGCATCAAGCAAAAAGCAGCCAAGGATTACATCGACCGCTATTTCACCCGCTTTGCCGGCGTCAAGCAGTACATGGACACGACGCGCGAATCGGCCAAGGCCAAGGGTTATGTCGAAACCCTGTTCGGCCGCCGCATCTACCTGCCCGAGATCAATGGCGGCAACGGCCCGCGCAAGGCAGGGGCCGAGCGCCAGGCCATCAACGCGCCGATGCAGGGCACGGCGGCCGACCTGATCAAGCTGGCGATGATTGCCGTGCAGGCCGAACTGGATAAATCGGCCAAGGCGACCCGCATCGTGATGCAGGTGCACGACGAACTGGTGTTCGAGGTGCCGCTTGACGAGTTGGACTGGGTTAAAACCGAGGTGCCGCGGCTGATGGCCGGGGTGGCCGTTTTGAAGGTGCCGCTGTTGGCGGAAGTGGGCGTGGGGGCGAACTGGGACGAGGCGCATTGAGCGGTTGACGACGACAGCCCCTCGGCGCCCAGGTCGGGCTGCCCGGTAGGGCTCAGTTAGCATCCACGCCCATGAACTGGCCTTATGAATTGCAAATCGGGTGGCGCTACACACGCGCCGGCCGTGGCGGGCGGCGGAATCGCTTTATCTCGTTTATCTCCGGTGTTTCCGTGCTGGGCATTGCCCTGGGCGTGGCGGCGCTGATCATTGTTTTGTCGGTGATGAACGGCTTTCAGCGCGAGGTGCGTGACCGCATGCTGTCGGTCATTGCCCATGTCGAGGTGCTGTCTTATCAAGGCCAGGCCTTGCCCGATTGGCAGGCCACGGCCGCCAAGGCGCGTGAGAACCCGGCCGTCATCGGTGCGGCGCCGTTCGTGGCAGCACAGGCGCTGATCGCGCGCGGCGACGATATGCGCGGCGCCATCATCCGCGGCATTTCGCCGGCTGAAGAAGCCACCGTCACCCCGCTCGCCGCCCAACTGGGCAAGGACGGTCTGCTAGGTCGGCTCAAGGCGGGCGAGTGGGGCATCATCCTCGGCGCCGAACTGGCGCGTGGGCTGGGTGTGGCCGAGGGCGACAAGATCACCCTCGTCGCTCCCAGCGGTCAAGTCACCCCGGCCGGGGTGATCCCGCGCCTCAAGCAGTTCACCGTGCTGGGCACCTTCAGCGCGGGCCACTATGAATACGACAGCGGCCTGGCCCTGATTCATGTGGACGATGCAGCCAAGTTGTTTCGCGTCGAGGGCCCGACCGGCGTGCAGCTGAAGCTGGCCGACGTGCATGCCGCCCGCGAGGTGGCGGCGCAGTTGGCCCGCAGCCTGGGGCCGGATGTGCAGGTGCGCGACTGGACCCGCACCAATGCCAATTGGTACGACGCGGTGCAGGTCGAAAAGCGCTTGATGAGCATCATCCTGACCTTGATCGTGGCCGTGGCCGCGTTCAATCTGGTTTCGACCCTGGTGATGACCGTCACCGACAAGCAGGCCGACATCGCCATCTTGCGCACCCTGGGCGCCAGCCCGCGCTCGATCATGGGCATTTTCATGGTGCAGGGCGCCACCTCGGGGGTGATCGGCACGCTCGCCGGCGTGGGCGGCGGCCTGCTGGTGGCCTACAACATTGACGTGATCGTGCCGGCGATCGAGCGGCTGCTGAATGTCAGCTTCCTGCCCGGCAGCATCTACCTGATCAGCCATATGCCCAGTGACCCGCAGCAAACCGATATCGTGCCAATTGCGGTCACATCCCTGATCCTGGCGTTTCTCGCGACGATCTACCCGAGCTGGCGTGCCAGCCGGGTGCAGCCGGCGGAGGCGCTGCGTTATGAGTGATCCGACCATCGTTCTGCAAGGCACCGCCCTGCAACGCCGCTTCACCGAGGGCGAGCTCGATGTGCTGGTGTTGGCCGGTGTCGACATTACCGTGCGACGCAGCCAAACCGTTGCCATCGTCGGCACCTCCGGCTCCGGCAAATCGACCCTGCTGCATCTGCTGGGCGGGCTCGATCAGCCCAGCGCGGGCACCGTCTCGCTGATGGGCCGCTCGCTCGCTGACATGAGCGAGGCCGAGCGCGGCCGCTGGCGCAACCAGCACCTCGGCTTTGTCTACCAGTTCCACCATCTGCTGCCCGAGTTCAGCGCGCTCGACAACGTGGCCATGCCC
>JBBQKT010000416.1:0-2338 GCA_038327205.1 Burkholderiales bacterium
AAAGAAGGCGGCATGAGCGCCGACGAAGCCAAAGCCAAGATGAAGAAGTGATGTCGGCAAGCGTCGCGAAATCCGTAGGGATAGGCTGGCGACAGCCGCATTACGAAACGGTGATGCAGGAGCGACCGACGCTTGGTTTTCTGGAAGTTCATTCCGAGAACTTCTTCGCCGACGGTGGCGCGGCGCTGGCCGTGTTGATGGCGGGCCGGGCGCAGTACGACATCAGCTTGCACGGTGTTGGCCTGTCACTCGGTTCGGCCTGCGGGCTCGACGCCTGGCACTTGGATCGGCTGGCAGCCCTGGTTGAACGGGTCGAGCCGATGCGGGTGTCGGACCATGCTTCGTTTGCCAGAGTGGGCTCGGCATTTGGCAAGAACCTGCATGCCAGTGATTTGTTGCCGATTGCGTTCAGTGCCGACAGTCTGAATGTGATGGTGGCCAATGTGCAGCAGGCGCAAGACCGGCTGCGACGCCCGATCTTGGTTGAAAACCTCAGCGCCTATCTGGCCTGGGAAGACGACTCGATCAGCGAGCCCGAATTCTTCAACGCGCTGACCCAGCGCAGCGGCTGCGGCGTTTTGCTCGATGTGAACAACCTGGTGGTCAATGCGCGCAACCAGGGTTTGACCAAGCAAGCCTCGGTCCAAGCGGCTTGCCAGTGGATCGACGCGCTGCGCCCCGGCACGGTGGGTGAGATTCATCTGGCCGGCCATGCCGAGCTGCCCGGCATCGTGATCGACGACCACGGCAGCCGCGTCAGCGCCGAGGTCTGGCAGGTTTACGCCCATGCCATTCAGGTTCTGGGGCGTGTGCCCAGCTTGATCGAATGGGATACCGATGTGCCGGCGCTGGCCGTGTTGCTCGACGAAGTTCGGCTGGCGAAGGAATTGATGACATGACGAAGGCCGTGATGGCTCGACAGCAGGCGCTGGTGGCGGCCCTGATGTCGCGGGGGCCGGCGCCACCCGGCTTGTCGGCACTGGCAGGCGTTGAAGACGGTATCGCGCGGGGTTTGCAGGCCTATCGCGTCAATGCGCAAGCGCTGTCGGCGAAGGCGCTGGGTGCGGTGTATCCACAACTCAAGGCGCTGCTGGGTGAAGCGTCGTTTGATGCGATGGCCTGGACGTTTTGGCGGACTTGTCCGCCCAGCCAGGGCGACTTGGCACAGTGGGGCGGGGCCTTGGCGAGTTTTCTGGCCGCGCAGGACGGTATGGACGCCGAGCTGCCCGATTTGGCCCGGCTTGAATGGGCTTTGCATCAGGCAGAGGCTGCGGCCGATGTGGAGCTGGACACGGCATCGCTGGGCCTGCTGGCGAGCGTTGAAGCGGTTGATCTGGCTTTGCGCCTGCGGCCGGGTGTGCAGGTTCTGGCCCAGCAAACGACCGGTCCGCTGCTGGTCTGGCGCAAAGGTTGGCAGGCCCACAGCATGGCGCTGACGGACGCCGAGGCCGGGCTGATGCAGGCCTTGTTGGATGGGCTTGATTTGGAAACGGCACTGTCGCTGGCTGGCAGCGATCTCGATTTTTCGGCCTGGCTGCAGGCCGCCCTGCGCGAAGCCTGGTTGCACCGGGCCGAGCGTCTCAACATCGAATAGAGACCCCATGAAAACCATTCTTGTCAGCGCGCTGAATGCCTTCACCGACCCCGGTCAGATCAGCGTTAAACCGTCGCGCCTGCCGCTGTGGCTACAGCCCTTCGTCAGCCATTTGCAATCGATCAGCCTGCTGGTCGCTCGACTCTATGTCGCCCAGGTTTTTTTCCTCTCGGGCCTGACCAAGATCCGCGATTGGTCCAGCACCCTGGCGCTGTTTGAGGATGAGTACCACGTGCCCTTCCTGCCACCCGAACTGGCAGCCTATATGGGCACAGCGGGAGAGTTGGGTCTGCCGGTGCTGCTGGTCTTGGGCCTGGGCACCCGCTTCGCAGCGCTGGGGCTGTCGTTCGTGAACGTCATGGCGGTGCTCAGCCTGGCCGAGATTGCACCGGCAGCATTGGCCGGCCACCATTTGTGGGGCGTGCTGTTGATCGCCGTTGCGCTGCTCGGAGCCGGGCGTTGGTCGCTGGATGCCCTGCTGGCTAATCGCGCGGCTGGAAACTGATCACCAACAACGACGGCACGCGACCATCGACGTCGCGGGGCAAGGTTTCGGTCTTGTCCACCGCGCGCAGCACGGCCTTGTCCCACTCGGCATCACCACTCAGCTTGATGAGCTTGCGGCCGATGATGGTGCCGTCTGGCGCGGCACGCACCTCCACCTCGGCCACCGGGTTGCCGGTGCCGCTGTCGGTGTAGATGATGTTGGGCCGGATGCGGGCCTTGATGCGGCCACCGTAGCTG
>JBBQKT010000417.1:0-2333 GCA_038327205.1 Burkholderiales bacterium
CAGGCGCTGCTGCAACTCAACCGCTGGGGCGGCCTGCCACTGCCGATCAATGCCAGTGCCTGGTGGGATGGCGCCCTGGTGCTGCGGCTGGCAGGGGCGCGGGCGGCGGTGCAATCGGCCACGCTGACCTTGGGCGGCGAGTTGATTCCCGACGATCTGGCGCGGCCCTTTTGGACCGGCCTGCGCGACCACGCGGACGAGTTTTTCCTGGGTGCAGAGCGGGCTGTGCAGGGCGGCGCAGCGCTGTGGCGTTTGTCCCTGCCGCAGACCGCGCCGATGTTGAGCAATCTGCATGGCGAGCAGCTGGTCGAATGGGGCGGCGCACAACGCTGGATCACCACGCCGATGGCGGCCGCCCAGGTGCGCGAAATCGCGGCCGGCGTCGGCGGCCACGCCACCCTGTTCCGCGCCACCGACAAAACCGCCGGTGCTTTCGCCCCGCTGACGCCGCCACTGGCCCGCATCCACCGCGAGCTGAAGAAATCGTTCGACCCGCAGGGGGTGTTCAACCCGGGGCGGCTTTACGCTGACTTTTGACACCATGCTCAGCTTGCGCGGCCTGGCCTACCTGCTGTTGTTCCAGTGCCTGGGTGAGGTGTTGTCGCGCACCCTGCATGCACCACTGCCCGGGCCTGTGCTGGGCCTGCTGGCCCTGCTGCTGGCGTTGAATGTGCCGGCTATCCGCCGTCCGGTGGCGGCCGCCGCCGATCTGTTGCTGGCCCATTTGTCCCTGCTGTTCGTGCCGGTGGGCGTGGGCGTGATGACCCATCTGGCCCTGGTCAGCCAGTACGGCCTGCGCATGCTGCTGGTCATCACCCTGTCCACCTGGATCGGTCTGGCCGTGACGGCGCTGGTCTTGAAAGCCGGTCTGCGATGAGCCAGGACTTCGTGCAGCTGTGGGTCTACTTGGCCGCAACGCCGCTGTTCGGGCTGACCGCCACCCTGGTTGCCTACTGCATCGCGCAGGCGTTTTATGAACGGATGGGCCATGCGCCCTGGGCCAACCCGGTGCTCTGGAGCGTGTTGATGCTGGCCCTGCTGCTGAGCCTGAGCGGCACGCCCTACCCGACCTATTTTTCGGGTGCGCAGTTCGTCCACTTCCTGCTCGGCCCGGCCGTCGTGGCGATGGCCTGGCCGCTGTGGCAGCGGCGGGCCGAGCTGCGGGCGCGCGCCGGGCCGATTCTGCTGGCGGCCCTGGTGGGCGGCAGCGTGGCGGCAGCCAGCGCTTACGGCCTTGGCTGGGCGCTGGGTTTGCCGCCAGATATTTTGGCCTCGCTCGCGCCCAAATCGGTCACCGCGCCGGTGGCAATGGGCATCGCCGAAAAGCTGGGCGGCATCCCGGCGCTGGCGGCGGTGTTTGCCGTGCTGACCGGCCTGGTCGGGGCCATCAGCGGCAAATACCTGTTCGACGCGCTGGGCATTACATCGATGCAGGTGCGGGGCTTTGCGCTGGGCACCTGCGCGCACGGCATCGGCGCGGCGCGTGCCTTGCAAGTCCATCCCGATGCGGGCGCCTATGCCAGCCTGGCGCTGGGCGTGCAGGTGGTGCTGGCTTCCTTGCTGATGCCCTTGGTGTTCAAACTTTTCTGAATTCGACGACGGACTGACACACAACGCCCCATGCAAACCCAACTCGCTCCCGAATTCCAGAACACCGCTGAAGGCGCGCAGGCCGAGGCCATCCTGGCGCGCTGTGTGCACTGCGGGTTCTGCAACGCCACCTGCCCCACCTACCAGCTGCTGGGCGACGAGCTCGACGGGCCGCGCGGCCGCATCTACCTGATCAAGCAAGTGCTCGAAGGCGTGGCGCCCACCCGCAACACCCAATTGCACCTCGACCGCTGCCTGACCTGCCGCAACTGCGAAACCACCTGCCCCTCGGGCGTGCAGTACGGGCAGTTGCTGGAGATCGGGCGCGGCATCGTCGAGACCAAGGTCGAGCGGCCCACGAAAGAGCGCACGGTGCGCTGGCTGCTCAAGGAGGGGCTGACCTCGCCCGCCTTCGCCCCGGCGATGAAGCTGGGGCAGCTGGTGCGCCCGCTGCTGCCCAGCTCGCTGCAAGACAAGGTGCCCGCCAAATCACCCGCTCGCGCCCATGACTGGCCGACGAGCAGCCACGCGCGCAAGGTCGGCCTGCTGATGGGCTGCGTGCAGCCCGCCATGCTGCCGAATATCAACAGCGCCACCGCCCGCGTGCTCGACGCCGCCGGCATCCAGACCCTGGTGGCCGACGGCGCCGGTTGCTGCGGCGCGATCCGCAGCCATCTGAACGACCATGAAGGCGGGCTCGCCGACATGCGCCGCAATATCGACGCCTGGTGGCCCCTGGTCGA
>JBBQKT010000418.1:0-2330 GCA_038327205.1 Burkholderiales bacterium
GTGGTCAATCGTCTGAACGACGTTTTCCAGCGTGCGTTTCTCCTTGCCCAGGTCCTGCGCCCGCTTCGGCTCATTCCAGACCGTCGGGTTCTCCAGGGCGGCGTTGACTTCGTTCAGTCGCAGTGCTTTGCGGTCGTAGTCAAAGATACCCCCTTAGCGCGTCGGTACGCGCTGTCAGATCGGTAAGGGAGGTGCCGATCAAATTAAGTCGTTCGATGTCCATGGGGGTTTCCTGCTCTGAAGCCCGCTATTTTCGCATGGCAAACTCGGCTGATGAATACCTCGGAATCTACCGCCCAGGCCAACTACTGGCGGCGCACCCAGCGCCTGACCGGTGCCTTGCTGCTTGTCTGGTTGCTGGCGGCGTTTGGGCTCACCTATTTCGCCCGTGATCTGAGCTTCATATTCTTCGGTTGGCCGTTTGGTTTCTGGTTTGCAGCGCAGGGCGAGATCCTTGTGTTCATCGCCATCGTGGCTTACTACGCCCATGCCACGCGCAAGCTCGACGAGTTGTACGGCAGCCCCTGAACGCTGCCGGTTGATCAGGGCGTTTTGCCCATCAAGTGCGCGGCCAAGAAACGCTCGAAGCGGCGTGCCCAGTCCACCTGCGTGGCGACCAGGCGCCAGCTGTGGCCCTCGTTGTCGTAGCTGACCCATTCGGGCGTGTTCCCGGCGGCAACCATGGCCTCGCGCAGGCGCTTGCCGTGGGCCAGAGGCACGCGGAGGTCGCTTTCGCCGAAGCCCAGCAGCAGCGGCGCCTTGATGCGGGCGGCTTGCACCAGCGGTGAGTTGGCGGTGAGCATGGCGAGGTCTTTCTCCGCATCGCCGACCAGTTCTGGCAGCTGGTAGCGTCGCCCTTGCTGGCTGATGTCGTCGTCAATCCACGATGAGCCCTGCAGTAAAAGCAGGGGATCGGTGACGGCCACCCAGGCCACGCCGCAGCGGTACAAGTCGGGATGACGCACCAAGCCCATCAAGGTGGCATAGCCGCCATAGCTCGCCCCGGCGATGCAGGCCTTTTGCTTGTCCGCCAGCCCCTCGCCTTGCGCCCACAGCAAGGCGTCGGCGATATCGTCCTGCATCGCCTGGCCCCATTGTTTCCAACCCGCTTTGTAGTGGGCCTGCCCATAGCCGGTGCTGCCCCGAAATTCCGGCTCGATGACCAGGTAGCCGCGTGAGGCCAGAAACTGCGCCATCGCCTCCCAGTGCCAATGGCTGCCGCGCAACCAGGGCCCGCCATGCACCATCACGACGGTGGGCAGCGGCTGGCCCGGCAAGCGGCCTGCGGGCATCGTCAGCCAGACCGGCAGATCGCGACCATCGCGGGCCTTGATGCGGTGCAAATCGACGCTGGCCATGCGGCGCGGCTCGATGCCGTCCATCACGGTGCTGACCGCGCTCCAGCGCTGGCCCGCCGCCTCGTAGATCCACAGGCTGCCGGGGTCCCGGTCCGAAAATGAACGCACCAGGGCCACCATATCGGGCGCGCCGCAGCGGCGGCAGTTGATGCGGTTGACATAGCCCGGCATGCGGGCGTCGGCCAAGGCCTGCATCTGCTTCATCGCTGGGTCGAACCAGACGGTTTGCTCGCCATCGGTTTCGATCCGTACGCCCAAAGCACGGCCACCGGCGCGGTCGAGGATCAGGTTGCCGATGAAATCAAAGCCCGGCGCGCTCACCAAAGCCTGTGCCTCAATGGCCATGGCATCGAAGTCAAAACGGGACAACACCGAATAGCCCTCGCGGCCTTTGGCGCTCGTCACAAACAGCGTGCCGCTGTCGTCAACGGCGACGGGTTCGAACGGGCTTTGCAGCAGCGCCGCCTCAGACAGCTTGCGCCAGGCGCTGTCTGCCGGGCCGTGCCAATAGACCGCTTGCCGTCCGGCCTCGCGGGTGATGGCAACGCGGGGCCGACCTTGGCTGTCGAACAGCCAACGCAAGGTGCCGCGCGGGGCCGACATGACGTCCAGCGTGCGCGTGCGCCCGGTGCGCACATTGAGCCACATCGGCGTCACGGATTCGAGATCGTTGCCACGCCCGTCATATCGACCGATCACCACCTCGTCAGGCAGCACGCCCTCTTGAGGCAGCGGCACCTGCAGCAGTTGGTGGTTCCAATCGAGCGAGCGGTCTTCCCGCGAGCCATCGGTGAGAAAGGGCTTGCCGCGCCGCCGCACCAGGCTGCGCAGATCGCTGCCGTCGGCATTGATGGCATACAGCCCGGGTGCCAGGCGGCGGTCTTCGCCACTGCCCGCTTCCAGATCCAGCACGCTGAAGACGAGGCGGTTGTCGCTGGCCCAGTCGAAGCGGACGATGTCGGCGTCGGAGAA
>JBBQKT010000419.1:0-2198 GCA_038327205.1 Burkholderiales bacterium
ACCCACACATCCTGCGCCGGCCACAGCGGCACGCGGCCCTGGCTGGGCCGCAGGCCGAAGACGTTGTTCCAGCCGGCGGGGTTGCGCAGGCTGCCCATGAAGTCGCTGCCGTCGGCCACCGCCAACATGCGGGTGGCCAGCGCCACCGCCGCACCGCCGCTGCTGCCACCGGCCGACTTGCTGGGGTCATAGGCATTGCGGGTGATGCCGAAGACCTCGTTGAAGGTGTGCGAGCCGAGGCCGAATTCCGGCGTGTTGGTCTTGCCGATGACGATGCAGCCGGCCGCCTTCATGCGCGCCACCATCAGGCCGTCCTCGGCGGGCACATGGTGGCGCAGCAGCGGCGAGCCGGCGGTGCTGAGCAGGCCGGCGGTCGGCGCGATGTCCTTGATTGCCTGCGGCATGCCGTGCATCCAGCCGATCGGCGTGCCGGCGGCGAGCTGCTGGTCCTTGGCGTCCGCCTCGCGCAGCAGCAGGTCGCCATCACGCAGGCTGACGATGGCGTTGTGGACCGGGTTGACGACGGCGATGCGCGCCAGGGTGGCGCTCATCACTTCGCGGCAGGACAGCTGGCGCGTGCGGATTGCATCGGACAGCGCGTGGGCTGGCAGGTTGGTGATGCGCTGGTTTTCGTCCATCGTTGGTCGCCTCGGTGTGTGTTGCGGATGCTACGTCGCGCCGCGCCGATTGCCGACGCAGGCCGACGTAGGACGCCACCGACCCCGCCCTGCGGTGGTTGCTGGCTGACAAGACCATCCGGCGTCGGTATCTTTCCCCGCTGGAAATGAAAAGTGGGTGATGGCATGCGACTGTTGATGTGCGAGCGCTGTGGGCAGCGGGTGTTTTTCGAGAATGTGAGTTGCGAGAGCTGCGGTGCGGCGCTGGGCTTCGTGCCGGCGGAGTTGCGCTTCGGATCGTTCGATATCCAGGCCGATGGCCGCTGGCAGCGCGCCCTCGCGAACGCCGCGCCGCAACGGCCTTGCCGCAATTACGCGCTTGAACATGTCTGCAACTGGATGGTGCCCGGCGACTCTGCCGACGAGTTGTGCACCTGCTGCCAGACCACCGACGTGATCCCGGCACTGACCAAGCCCGAGAACCGGGGCCACTGGTTGGCCATTGAGCAGGCCAAGCGGCGCTTGTTCTACAGCCTGGCAGCCATGAACCTGCCTACGCCGAGCAAGGTGCACGACCCGGAACACGGCCTGTCGTTCCACTTTCTGGAGCAGGTCACGCCGAAGGAAAAGGTGCTGACCGGCCATGACGAGGGCGTGATCACGCTCAATATCGCCGAGGCGGATGACGCCCGGCGCGAGCAGATGCGCACCCATTTGCACGAGCCCTACCGCACCCTGCTGGGCCATTTCCGCCACGAAATTGGCCACTATTACTGGGACCGTCTGATCGAGGGCTCGCCCTGGAAGGATCGGTTCCGCGAGTTGTTCGGCGACGAGAGCGCCGACTACGCCGAGGCGCTTAAAAAGCATTACGCCACGCCGGTGCTCGATTGGCAGACGAGCTTTGTCAGTGTCTATGCCAGCTCCCACCCCTGGGAGGATTGGGCCGAGTGCTGGGCCCATTACCTGCACATTCAGGATGGGCTGGAAACAGCGGCGGCCTGGGGCCTGCGGCTTGATCAGGCCCAGCCGGGCGCACCTCTGGTCGCACCCGAGCCGCTGGCGGCCGATGCTTCTGCGCTGGAGCCGGTGCTGGTCGAGCAGTGGCTGCCGGTCTCGCAGTTCATCAACGCAATGGACCGCAGCCTTGGGTCGCGCGACAGCTATCCCTTTGTGCTGGTCACGCCGGTCATCGCCAAGCTGGAATTCATCCATCAGGTGGTGGGTGCGGCCTCGCGGCGCGAGGTGGCGATGCGGTTTTCTAAGCTTTTCGAGCCGCTGCAAAGCTGACGAACCAGTCGACGGCGTCGGCATTGGCCATCGCATCGCGCTTGAGCACGGTGTCGGCCGCCGCGCCTTGCAACAGCTTCTTGACCGGCAGCTCCATCTTCTTGCCCGACAGCGTGCGCGGGATCGCTGCGACCTGGAAGATCTCGTTGGGCACATGGCGGGCCGACAGCGCCGTGCGGATCACGGCCTTCAGCTGCTGGGTCAGCGCGGCGTCGAGCGTCTGTCCTTCACGCAACTGCACGAACAGCGGCATATAGCTGTCGCGGCCCAGGTATTCCAGATCGACCACCA
>JBBQKT010000420.1:0-2180 GCA_038327205.1 Burkholderiales bacterium
CAAAGATGATTCGTTTCATGGGTTCAAGCCTCTTGTTGCTGGTGGGTCAGCTGCTTGTACAACGGATCAGCCGCACTGTCCGTGCACCGGCCGTACCCTTTGTCACATTTCAGCGCCACAGCCAATGCCAGGGTTCGTCGACGTAGCCCGCCGCATTGCCGCGCGGGAAGGACAAGGTGAGTCCCCGCTCGCCGCCATGGGCTTGCAACCAGGTGAAGGCAGCCGTCGGCTCAAAAACACAGGCCCTGCGTGCGCCCCGCCAACATCGCCGGCGTGATGCCCAAGCGCGCCTGCGCGGCCTCGATGCGCTGCCCATACGCAGCCGCCGTCGTCGTCACGGCAGGCTGTAATCGAAATCGTAAAAGTGCTCGCCGCCTTCGATGCGAATGTTCAGCGTGCCGCTCAAACCCAGCAGCGCCTCGGTGCCCGAATCAGGCACCACGCTGACCGACAGCGTCGGCACGCCGCGCGTCATCGTGCCGCTGTGCTGCAGGGTGAAGCTGCCGGTCTTGCCGTCCAGGCTGCCGGTCACCAACTCCATCGCCACATAGCCGGCCGAGCCCGGTATGGCCGTCATCCGGGCCAACATCTGGCCGGTGGCGGTGGCGTCCAGCAGGCCGTGATAGCGCTTATCCAGCAACATGCGGCCGGGCGCGTCGGCGCCGCCGTCCTGGGCTTGGGGTGTCATCTTGACGTCGAATTTGCCGCTGATCTTCATCGTTCCTCCTCCTTGCGCCGAACTTGGCAAGCCCGGATTCTGCAGGACGCCGGGACATAATCCGCCCCCCTGCTACTGCCTCTCCCGACCTGCATGACGACCACGACCATCACCGTCAACGACGAATTGCGCGCCTACATCGACCCGCTGACCCCTGAAGAGCTGCAGGCGCTGGAGCGCAGCATCCTGGCCGAAGGCTGCCGCGATGCGCTGGTGCTGTGGGGCGAGGTGCTGGTCGATGGCCACAACCGCTACGGCATCTGCCAAAAGCACGGCCTGCCCTTCCAGACGGTGCAGAACACCCGCTTCACCTCGATGGACGACGTGCACCTGTGGATGATCGACCAACACCTGGGCCGCCGCAGCGTGTCGGACTTCCAGCGCGGCGTGCTGGCCCTGCGCAAGAAGGACATCGTTGCCTCGCGGATCAAGGTCGTCGTGCCGGTCGATGCCAGCGCGGCCGCCCTGCCCGCCCCCGAAAAATTGAACACCCGCGAGTCGATTGCCAAGGCGGCGCGCATCAGCAGCAACACCGTCGTGCAGATCGAGAAGATTCAAAAAAGCGCCGCGCCGGAACTGGTCGAGGCCGTCAAGCAGGGCACGATTTCGATCAACGCGGCGGCGGCGGTGGCGTCCCTGCCCAACGAGGAACAGATCGCAGCCGTGGCCGGGGGCAAGAAGGAATTGCAGCAGGCGGCCAAAAGAGTCAGAGAGGGCCTGCGGGAAGCAAAGGTGACGGCGCGGCCGGATGCGGGCGAGGGCGAGGGCGAAGGCAAGGGAGAAGAAGGCGACGACAGCCTTGAGGCGCAGGTGCGGCGCTTGAAGCAGCAAGTGGCGGCGTTGACGGCAGAGAACGAGGGGCTGAAACGACAACTGGGCCTTTGATGGCAAACTCGGCCGGCCGGGCTGAATGTCCGATCCCCAGCCGCAACCGTCGGCTGCTTGAACCGTCCTTTTGGTGACCCCATGACCCTGCTGTTCACCGCCATCTTGCCCCTGCTCGCTGCGGTGGCAGCCAGCGCCGAGGCATGAAGTTGCGCACCAAGCGCTGGTTCGCGCTCGGCAACCACTCAGCCAAGCTGGAGCTCGTGCCATGAGCCTGTTCACCGATGCCGCCAGCCAGCCGCTCGGCGCGCGTGTGGCCGAGTTGAGTGACCTGCTGAACGTGCTGAATTTGTTGCGCTGGGACGCTGGCACCCAAATGCCGGTGGCGGCTGCGGCGGCGCGTGGCGGGCAGGTGGCCACGCTCGGCGGGCTGGCTTTGCGCGCGCTGAACGACCCCAGCTTGCTGGCGCATTTGCGGGCTGCCGAGGCGGTGATGCTGCCGGCCGGGCTGGCGCGCGAACGCCACCAGCGGGCCTGCGCCGCCGTGCGCGAGGCCATTGCCCATTTCGCCCGCGTGCCGGCCGAGCTGGTGGCCGAGCAGGCCCGTCTGTGCACCCAGGCCGAGCAGGTCTGGCCT
>JBBQKT010000421.1:0-2167 GCA_038327205.1 Burkholderiales bacterium
TGACCAACAAAATGGTCGCCTGCACGCGGTTCAGCTTGCCCGTGTCGGTGTCCGCCTTGATCGCCGTGACCGCGGTGGTGATGGTTGCCTTGGTGGCGGTGCTCAGGCCGTTGGCTGCCAGCAGCAGGGCCACACGGTCAAGCAAGGCCGCAGCGTCGGTCGCCAGGGCGATCTCGGCGGTGTAGCTGGGCTTGACTTCGCCCGCACCATTGGCGATCACCGTTTGCATGTAATTCAGGTAGCCGGCCACCGTGCTTTCATTGCACAGCTGAAACTCCGGCGCGGTGACATTGTTTGTGCCTAGCAAGGAGTTGGGCGGTACGTAACCAGGGCGGAAAAAATTGAACACCGATGGGCTGCGCAGCGGGCTTTGACCCAGCCGGGTGGCGGGGTTGGAGGTGTCGCCCACATTCCACAAATCAGTGGGCGAAGCAACGCCGAAGCTGCGGCCCCATTGGATGAAGCGCTGCACCGGCTCACGCAATTTGCCGGCCCCTGGCGCGGTGCTTGCGGTGCGCGCCTCGCTGTCGAGCAGCAGGGCTTTGATGACGGCCTTGAGATCGCCGCCGCTGCTGTTGAACACCGTCGCGACCCGCTGAACATAGGCCGCGCTCGGGTTGGAACAGACCAGCCGCTGAATCAGTTGACGGCCAATGAAGGGGGCGACATTGGGATGGCTGGCCAGGGTGTCGAGTGCCGTCTTCATCGCGGCCGGGCCGTCGGCCGTGGCGGGGATATCCACTGTCAACACCTTCTTCGCGCCGGTCGAAAACTTGGCCGCGTTGTTGACCATCGGCTTCTTCATGAAGGCCGGGTCGGTGGCACTGGCGCCGTCGAAATCCCAGCCGGTGAAGACCCGTGCCAGGTTGGTGATGTCGGTCTGCGTGTAGGTGTCCCGGTGCATGCCAGCGCTATCCAGCAGGGGGCTGCCATCAAGGTTCAAGTCCACCAAGCCGATGCTCAGCAACTGCATCACCTCGCGGGCGTAGTTTTCGTCGGGCACGCGGCCGGTCTTGGGGTCTTCCTTCAAGTTGCCGCGCAGGTTCAGGTAGGCGCCCATGCCGCAAGACAAGGTCACGCCGCCCAGCAGATCGCGGTAGCTGCCGAAGGCCCGCTGGTTGAGCATGTCCACATAGGCCGCCACTGCCATGCCCCGCCAGCTCACCGGCAAGCCCGCCATTGAAATGACGAAGATCTCGCTCAAGGCCAGCACGACGCGCTGACGCAGCTGATCGGGTGCAGACAGCGCCTTGCGCCACAGCGTGCTGTCCACCCCGGCAAAACTGTTTTTGTAGTCGACCGCGCCATAACCCTTGGTCAACATCCAGTCGAAGTGGGCGGGCGTGCTGAGCGGGCTGGCGAACTGCTCGTCGAGCCAGCCGTTGAAGCCTTTGGCCTTGACGGCGGCAATGTCAGCGCTGCTGGCCGCAAAGCCGGCTTGAGCGAGGAAGCGGGCGGCGTCGCCATCGGTCAAGCCGACCGGGGGTGGCGTTGGTGCCGAGGTTGGTGCTGGTGCTGGAGCCGGCGTGGGGGTGGGCGCAGGACTGCTGTCACCCCCGCCGCCGCCACAGGCTGCCAAGGCGGCGGAGGCGCTGAACAAGGCTGCCAATCCAGGCAGCTCGGTCAGTGCAGGCGGCGTGATCTCGGTTTCAATCGTCATCGGACTTGTCCTTGGGTGAAGGCAGCGCATTGCGCAATCTACGCGTGCTCGCGGCCGGTATTCGGCCGCCTTTGCGCCGCGACGCAAACAAACGTCATCCGGCGGCACTGGTTCTCGCTGCCCCAACGAAAACGGGCCGGCAATCGCCGACCCCGTTTACCCCCACTTAGCGATTCTTTACAGCAGGGGCACGCCCGTCTTGGACTGCACAAACTCGCGCGTCACGCCGTCGGCCAGCTCGACGAGCTTGAGCCCTTCGGGCGTCACATCCATCACGGCCAGATCGGTGATGACGCGGTTGACCACGCCCACCCCAGTCAGCGGCAAAGTGCATTTGGGCAGAATCTTCAGGTCTTCGCTGCCGTCCTTTTTGCGCGCCACATGCTCCATCAGCACGATCACCCGCTTGACGCCGGCCACCAGGTCCATCGCCCCGCCCATGCCCTTGACCATCTTGCCGGGGATCATCCAGTTGGCCAGATCGCCATGCTCGCTGACCTGCATCGC
>JBBQKT010000422.1:0-2125 GCA_038327205.1 Burkholderiales bacterium
CGGCGAGCGGATTCAGACACAGAGCCGTGGCACCGGTACGGGCGTTGGCAATCAGGTCGACAACACCAGTAGCGTGGTGACGCCGCTCTGGCACCTCAACTACAAGCTCGACCCCAAAGGGCGGGACATGGTGCGCGCCAGCCTCACGCGCAGCTACAAAGCCCCCGAGCTGAACACCTTGATGGCACGCCCAGCCCTCAGCAGCCTGTTCCCCGATGTCAACGCGGCCAACTCACAGCTGTCGCCCGACCGGGCCGGCAACCCGACGCTGAAGCCCGAGCTGGCCACCGGCCTGGACATCGCGTTCGAAAAATACTTGAGCGGTGGCGGCTTGATCAGCATCGGTGGCTTCCATCGCAGCGTGACCAACCTGATCCGCAATGTCACTTCGCTGCAAACGGTGTCCTACGCGCCGGTGCCGCGCTTTGTCTCCCGGCCGGTCAACTTCTCGAAGGCGCAGACGACCGGGCTGGAGTTCGAGGTGAAGGGCCGCGCGGGTGAATTGCTGCCCTCGCTGTTCGATGTCAAAACTGCGCTGAATTTGCGCAGTTCACTGAGCATCTACCGCTCGCAGGTCGAGGCCTTGCCCGGCCCGAACAACCGACTCGACAGCCAGCAGCCCTGGAGCGCCAACGCCGGATTCGACTACCGCTTCACCAGCCTGCCGCTGAACACCGGCGTCAGCCTGGCCTTCACGCCGGGCTACCTGACGACGCAGACCTTGACCCAATCGCTGGAGCAGGGCCGCAGCCGCTCGCTCGATGTGTTTGCGCAATGGACCTTCAGCAAGGCCGCCTCGATGCGGTTCAACGCCAGCAACCTCGCCCCGCTGGATCAGCAATCGCGCAGCGTGGTGGACGGCGGCTACGGCAGCACGACCGACCGCATGGGCCGCACGCAATTTGGCATCGGGTTGGAGCTGAAGCTCTGAAGGCACTGCAGATTTACGCCGGCCCGCGCGCCCGCCAGCATTTGGCCGAGCGGGGTCTGCAACCCGGCGATGTGCGGGTGATTCCGGCCGCCGCCGGTGGCCCCAAGGGTCTGATCTTGAATGCGCTCGATCAGCATATTTTTGGCGAATGGTTGCGTGGCAGCACGCAGGATGTTCATTTGCTTGGTGCCTCGATTGGCGCATGGCGGATGGCGGCGGCCTGCCTCGACAACCCGACCCAGGCCCTGGCCCGACTGGCCGACGAATACGTCCATCAGCGCTACGACAGCCAGCCCAAAAAACGTCCGACCGCGGCCGAGGTGACGCGCGGGTTCTCGGCCAGCTTGACGTCGTTTTTTGGAGGTCGTGAAGCCGAGTTGCTGAGCCACCCGCGCCTTCGCTTGCACGTCTTCACCTCACGCGGCCGCCATGTACTGGCGCGTGAGGGGCGCATTCGCACACCCCTCGGCTACGGCGGCGCGTTCGCGGCCAATCTGCTGTCGCGACGGGCGATGGGCGCGTGGCTGGAGCGGGTGGTGTTCTCCGACCCACGCGCGCCGCTGCCGATGCCCCTGACCGACTATCGCAGCCACCAGGTCGCGCTGACAGTGAGCAATCTTCAGCCCGCCATCCTGGCCAGTTGCTCAATCCCGTTTTGGTTGCAAGCGGTGCACGACATTCCCGGCGCGCCGCGCGGCGCTTACTGGGACGGCGGCATCACCGATTACCACCTGCATCTTGACTACGCGGCGATGGTCGGCGACGGCCTTGTGCTCTACCCGCACTTTCAAAGGCAGGTGATTCCCGGCTGGCTCGACAAGGCCTTGACCTCGCGGCATCGCTCGACCGCCTTTCTCGACAACGTCGTGTTGCTGGCACCCAATCCCGAATGGGTGAAGACCTTGCCCCGCGCCAAGCTGCCGGACCGGGACGACTTCCAACACTATGGCGACGACGTCAAGGCCCGAGCCACCGCCTGGCTGCAAGCGATCAAGGAGAGCGAGCGCCTGTGCGACGAGTTCGCGGCAGCTTGCGCACAACCTCGGCTCGATGCCTTGGCCTTGTAATTGAAGGTAAGCGAACGCCGTCAGCCGACAACCAGCAGGCGGGCTGGCGCGTTGAACAGCGACATCAGCTCTTGAAGAGGCTCGCCATGCATGCCCTGTTTCGTCATCTCGGACTGTCGTTGATTGC
>JBBQKT010000423.1:0-2114 GCA_038327205.1 Burkholderiales bacterium
GACAGCGGCAGCGGCAGCGGCAGCGGCAGCGGCAGCGGCGGCGACTGTGGCTACCGCTACGCAGCAAGAGCAACCGCCCCAGCTGCTGAAGATGCCGCCATTGCTATCGGCCCCCACGCAGCAGCCATGAACTGCTAACCCGCGCGCGCGGCCAGCAGGGCCGCTGCCAATTCAGCAAAACCCGCGCCGCGCTCGGCCTGGGTGACATAGCTGGGCAGCGCACTCAACTGCGGCACAAAGCGCGCAATATTCGCCACACCAACCGACAGCGGCATGCGCTCGAACATCAGGGCGTCATTGGTCGAATCGCCGACGTAGATCCATTCCAGCGGATCGAAGCCTGCGCCCACCGCCCAGCGCGCCGCCGTCCATTTGCTGTGCTCGCCGATCCAGCCATTGATGTGGATCGAGCTGACCGTGGCGTGCAGGCCGTGCGCCCGCATCACCACGCAGACGGCGTCGATCTGCGCGGCGCTGAGATGCGCGAATTCGCTGTGGTCGATGGCGATGTCGGTCAAGCGGCCCGGGCTGTCGGTCGACAGCATCGCGCCGGGCACGCGGGCGATCACCTCGGCGGCGCAGGCTTGCAGGCGGGTGAAATTGGCGGCGCGGGTGGTGGCGTCTTCGGTGAAGTCGTACCGCAATTCGCCGTCCACACAGCGCAGCATCACCGCCCCGTTCTCGGCCACGATGGCATCCACCGGCCAGGCCCGTGCCATCGGTTCGCTCCAACCCGCCGGGCGGCCGGTGATGGCGATGACGGGGATGCCCGCTGCGCGCAAGTCATGCAGCGCCTGCAAGGCCTCGGGGGCGATCTGCCCACCCTCGGTCAAGGTGTCGTCGATGTCGGTCAGCAGGCCGCGAACGGCAGCCAGGCGGGCGGGCGGGCATTGTGAGAGTGGCTGCATCGTGAAGGATTGTCCGGTTTCCCCAGCCTTTTACGGTGCAAGGTCAAGTTGCTTGCGTCTAGAATTGCGGCTTCCGAGGAGCGTTGCAACCTCAAGTCATCCAGATGACGAGGCCAGGCTCGGAACGGTTTGATCGGTGAAGAACACCCGCAAACCATGGCAACTGCGCTCACCCGCAATGTTTATCTGTGGGTGACTGGCGCATTCAAACTCCATCACTCACGGCATTGCGGCATCCACATCGATGTAGGAGCTAAAGCCATGAGTGCTGTTTTGAAATCCGTTCTCGCCAACGACCAATACCTGATTGCCGACCTGTCGCTCGCCGCCTGGGGCCGCAAAGAGATCCGCATCGCCGAAAGCGAAATGCCCGCGCTGATGGCCTTCCGTGAGGAATACGCGCTGACGCAGCCGCTCAAGGGCGCGCGCATCACCGGCTCGCTGCACATGACGATCCAGACCGCCGTGCTGGTCGAAACCCTGCAAGCGCTGGGCGCCAAGGTGCGCTGGGCTTCGTGCAATATCTTCTCGACCCAAGACCATGCCGCCGCCGCGCTGGTCGAGGCCGGCACACCCGTCTTCGCCTACAAGGGCGAAACGCTGGAAGACTATTGGGATTACACCCACCGCATCTTTGAATTTGCGGGCAAGGGCCAGGCGGGTGAAGGCCCCAACATGATCCTGGATGACGGCGGCGATGCCACCTTGCTGATGCACCTGGGCCAGAAGGCCGAGAAGGATCTGTCCCTGCTGGCCAACCCGGGCAGCGACGAAGAGCGCATCTTGTTCGCTGCGATCAAGGCCAAGCTCGCCGTCGACGGCACTTGGTACAGCCGCAAGAGCGCCGAGATCATCGGCGTGACCGAAGAAACCACCACCGGCGTGCTGCGCCTGAACGAGATGGCCGCCAAGGGCGGTCTGCTGTTCCGCGCCATCAACGTCAATGATTCGGTGACCAAGAGCAAGTTCGACAACCTGTACGGCTGCCGCGAAAGCCTGGTCGACGCGATCAAGCGCGCCACCGACGTGATGGTGGCCGGCAAGATCGCCGTCGTGGCCGGCTACGGCGATGTGGGCAAGGGTTCCTGCCAGGCGCTGCGTGCCTTGTCGGCCCAAGTCTGGGTGACCGAGATTGACCCGATCTGCGCGCTGCAGGCCGCAATGGAAGGCTATCGCGTCGTGACGATGGAATACGCTGCCGACAAG
>JBBQKT010000424.1:0-2050 GCA_038327205.1 Burkholderiales bacterium
GGCAAGTCCTCGATCAGCAGATGGCCGCCGGCAATCAGGCAAGCGATGCAGTCGCTGATCTGCGCGGGCTTGCCTTTGATGATCGTGCTAATCTGGTTTTGCAGGCGTTCAAGCTGGTTTCCCAGCGGCTGTGTGAGTTCAGTCTTCGTCATGCGCACGACCATACCAAATACGAGACGTTTTCCATGCCCACTGCCTACTTCACCCACCCCAGCTGCCGCCAACATGAAATGGGCGAGGGCCACCCCGAATGTCCGCAGCGGCTCGACGCGATCGAAGACTGGCTGATTGGCAACGGCGTCGATGTGGCGCTGGCGCGGCATGAGGCCGGGGCTGTCGCGGCGAGTGACGTCGAACTGGCCCACACGCACGGCTATGTCGGCGAGATCACCGAGTTGCTGCAAGCCTGTGCCGCCGACGGCCAGCCCCGCGCGGTGGACCCCGATACCAGCGCCGGCCGCCACACCTATCAAGCAGCCCTGCATGCGGCAGGCGCGGCGGTGGCGGCAACGGATCTGGTCATCGACGGCAAGGCGAGCAATGCTTTTTGCGCGGTCCGCCCACCCGGCCACCACGCCACCCGTGACGCGGCGATGGGCTTCTGCTTTTTCAACAATGTGGCCATCGCTGCCCGCCATGCACTCGATGTGCGCGGCTTGAAGCGGGTGGCGATTGTTGATTTCGACGTCCACCACGGCAACGGCACCGAGGACATCATTGCCGGCGACGACCGGGTGCTGATGGTCAGCCTGTTTCAGCACCCGCTCTACCCCTACAGCGGCGGCACGCCCAAGGGCGAGAACATGGTCAACGTGCCGCTGCCGGCCTACACCCGCGGCCCGGCGGTGCGCGAGATGATCGAGCAGATGTGGCTGCCGGCGCTGGCGCGCTTTGCGCCCGAGATGATCTTCATCTCGGCCGGCTTCGATGCCCACCGCGACGACGATCTGGGGCAGATGGGCCTGATCGAGGCCGATTACACCTGGATCACCGAGCAGATCCTGGCCGTGGCGGAACGCCATTCCCAGGGCCGCATCGTGTCCTGCCTGGAAGGCGGCTACAACCTGCCTGCCCTGGCGCACAGCGTGGGCGCGCACCTGCGCGCGTTGGCTGGGGTCTAGCCGGGGTCTAATCCACGGTTTGTCGCTGACCCCCGCCGCATGAACCACCCGCTGACGTTCGACGAACTGCAGGCGCTCGCCGCCAATCTTTTAAAACCCGCCGCGCTGACCGAGCTGGCCCTGCTGCTGGCCTGCCTGGGCTTGGCCTGGCTGTTGGCGCTGGGCGTGCGGCGGTCGATGACGCCGCGGCCTCATTCGGTGCTGTTTGGCCGCAGGCTTTACGACGGTGTGCTGTTCCCGGTGCTGGCCCTGTTGCTGGCTTTTGGGGCCAAGCGCATCTTGCCGGCCCTGGGCGTGCCGGCGGCGGTGTTCAAACTGGTGATTCCGGTGCTGGTGTCGCTGGCGTTGATTCGTTTGGTGGCACGGGTGATGCGCGCTGCGCTGCCCGAATCTGCCGCCGTCAAGTTGATCGAGCGCACGGTCTCCTGGGCGGCCTGGGTCGGCAGCGTGCTGTGGGCCACCGGTGTCTTGCCTGCGGTACTGGACGAGCTGGACGACATCACTTGGAAGATCGGTGCCGCGCATATCTCGCTGCGCAACATGATCGAGGGCACCCTGACGGCGGTGATCGTGCTGGTGCTGGCGCTGTGGGTTTCGGCCGCCTTCGAGGCGCGGCTGATGCGCAGCAGCCGGATGGATCTGTCGCTGCGCAAGATCGCCGCCAACGCGGTGCAGGCGCTGCTGCTCTTTGTCGGCCTGCTGTTTGCGCTGTCGGCGGCGGGCATCGACCTGACGGCCCTGGGCGTGCTGGGCGGGGCGATTGGTGTGGGTATCGGCTTTGGCCTGCAAAAGCTGGCGGCCAATTACGTGTCGGGCTTTGTGATCCTGGCGGAGCGTTCGCTGCGCATCGGCGACATGGTCAAGGTGGACGGCTTCGAGGGCCGCATCAGTGACATCAAGACCCGCTACACCGTCGTCCGCGCGCTGAA
>JBBQKT010000425.1:0-2043 GCA_038327205.1 Burkholderiales bacterium
GCAGTTCGGCCGTCCGCTCGCTGCCAATCAGCTGGTGCAAAAGAAGCTGGCCGATATGCAGACCGAGATCACCTTGGGCCTGCAAGGCTGCCTGCAACTGGGCCGCATGAAAGACGCGGGCACGGCGGCGGTGGAAATCACCTCCATCATGAAGCGCAACTCTTGCGGCAAGTCGCTGGACATTGCCCGCGTGGCGCGCGACATGCTGGGCGGCAACGGCATCAGCGATGAATACGGCATCGCCCGGCACATGGTCAACCTGGAAGTCGTGAACACCTATGAAGGCACCCACGACGTCCATGCGCTGATCCTGGGCCGCGCGATCACCGGGATCGCGGCGTTCTGAGCGTCATTCCAGCGTAGGCTGGAATCCAGGTCTCGCTGCACACGGCGAGCGCTCTGGATGCCAGCCTTCGCTGGCAAGACGTTGGGTCGACCGAGCGGCTATTCGGCGGTGTAAGTCACCACCGGCGTCGTGCTCACCCGCTTGCCCGTCTTGGCGATCAGCTCCACGTAAAACTGCGTGGCGGCTTCGTCGGCAGCTACCGCATTGATGTGATCGGTCAAGTCACCGATCAGCATCGCTTCGGCAGTTTCAGGCGTAGCGCCGAACCTGCAGTCGAAGTCCCAGTAATCCGCCCCGGCAGGCAGGGGTTTGCGGCGCTCGCGCAGCAGATATTTGCGGATCTCGTGCTTGATCGCTTCGAGCACGCGCTCGGGGTGCTTGCCTTCGGGGCGGAGCTGGAACGTCTTTTTCAAGGGGTGGGACTCAGGTCTTGGGGATCGAGGACTATACGTTCACGACAGCGTTCACAGGCTGGGCCAGCGACTTGGGTCGATATCCAGCCGGCCGTACCAGTCCGACGGCAGGGTGCCGCCCCAGACCAGGTTGTGATGAGGCGTGAGCCGCTTCTTGGCAAAAGTCATGCGGGCATCGGCCAGCGAGAGCAGGGCGTCGCCGGTCCAGCGTTTGTCGGCCGGGCTGGCCGCCACGCCAATGGTGATCGTCAGGCGCTCGGGCCCGTCGAGATCGGCAAAGTGCGCCTCCACGGCAGCGCGCAGGCCTTCCGCAGCCGGCATGGCCACCGACAGATCGGCACCCGGCAACATCACTACAAATTCATCACCGCTCAAATGGGCCAGGCCGGCGCCGGCGGGGACGCTGCTGGTCAGCAGGGCGGCAAGTCGCTTCAACACGGCGTCGGCGGCGGGCTGGCCTTTGGCGTCCCGGAAGAGCTTGAAATGGTCGAGATCAAGCGTCAACACGCTCAGTGGCTGGTCTGCAGCCAGGGCCGCTTTGGCAGTTTGTTCCAACAGGCCCGGCATGGCCTCACGGTCTGGCATGCCGACCAACACCAACTTCTTCTCTGCTGCGACTGAATTCACCATTGTCTTCTCCGGTTGGGGCTGTGTTTGTGCTTGCTACGTGATGCTAGGCACGGGGGCAAGGCGCAAGCATGCTCCTTTTCCCGTGGTCATTGTTTTCATCAACGGCTGTGCGAGGTCAGCCGCGACAGCGGTGCAGCCAGGCTGACGCCGGGCGCTGCGGTGCGGGCCCCTTGAGCGGCGAGCTTCGCGGCGGGGCTGGCATTTTCGTCCAGCCGTTCTTCGGCCTCGCCGCCCAAGGCTGCCACTTTGGCAATGCCTTCAGGGTTGCGCCGCATCGCCACGCCGACGGCCAGGATGTCGATCACCAACAGGTGAAGGATTCGGCTGATCATGGGCAAATGGGTCGAGATGTCCTCCACGTGATCGACGATCAACGCCGCATCGGCCTTTTTGGCCAGCGGGCTTTGGCTGGCGGTGATGGCGACGATGAAGGCGCCGCGCTCGCGCGCCTTTTCCACCACCTCCAACAGCTCGGGCAAGCGGCCGCTGCTGCTGATCACCACGGCCACGTCGCGCGGCTTGAGCACATTGGCGGCGAGCAACTGCAAGCGAGTGTCGGTGTAGGCGCCGCTGGACATGCCGAAGCGCAAAAACTTGAACTGAGCGTCTTGTGCCACCACGCCGTAATGGCCGACGGCATAGAACTCGATCCGC
>JBBQKT010000426.1:0-2033 GCA_038327205.1 Burkholderiales bacterium
CGAGCGGTGCGAGCTGTGCGTGACGATGCTGACGAAGTTGGTGATCTGCACGCCCTCGGCAATCGACAGACCGGCGGTGGCGTCGATGAAGTTGAACTGGCCGATGAAGACATGGTCGGCCAGCACCAGCCCGGCCTCGCCCTCGATGCAGGTGCTGGGCGCGATGCGGGTGTGCGGCAGGCCGCTTTCGCCGAACACCATGCGGAAAAACAGCAGCCGCCAAGCCCGGCGGCGCAGCTTATTGAGCAGCGCTCTCATAGGGGAATTTGTTCCAATTCGCCAAGGCCCAGAAGAAGTAGCTGAAGTAGATCAGCATAGCCGCCGACACGCCCCAGGCGGCGCCGATCAGGCCGCCAAAATGCAGGCCCGCGGCGAGCCCGATCACGAACATCGCCTGCCCCACCAAGGCCAACTTCAGCCCCCAGGCCTGCGCCCCCCAGGCCATCATCGCCACCGACAGCGGAGAGGCAATGAAATGCAGGGCGATATAGGGCGCCAGCGCCCGGGCCAGCTGACCCGCGTCATGCCAGCGCTCGCCAAAAACAGTCTCAAACAGCCACGGCCCCCACAGCATCAGCGCGGCCATCAGCGGCAGGGCCAGAGCCATTAAGACGGCCATCGCCTTGCGCACCACCGCCAAAGCCTCGGCGGCGCTTTGGGCGTGGACGAGGCGCGGGTACAGGGTCTGCGACAGCGCCCCGCCAATCAGGCCCGCCGGTGCCTTCAGATAGCGCAGGGCCAGCGCCCAATAGCCGGCCGAAGCGTCGCCCGACCAGGCGGCGATCAGGATCATCGCCAGGCTGTCCTGCAGCGCGCCGGCAAAGGCATGTGGCGTGTTGAGCAGCGGGAAATCACGGTGACGCCGGGCCATCGCTTTCATCGCCACTTTCGGCGCATCAATCAAGGCCGACCAGCCGCCCGCCGGTGCCGGGCGTGCCAGCAGCGCTGCCGTCGCCAGCCCGGCCAGCAGCGGCCCGAGCATCAGGCCCGCCGCGCCCATCTGCACCAGACCCAGACCGACTTGCAGCACTGCCCCACCGCCGTACTGCAAGACCCGCGCACCGGCCAGCAGCCGAAAGCGCTGCGCCCGCGTCGCCCACAGGGTCAGCCACTGCGTCGCCCCGCCCGCCAGCACGGCAAGCGGCAGCAGCCAGCCAAGGCTCAGGTCTTGCCAGACGACGAGCACCAGACCGACCACGACACCTACCGCCGTGACGGCCAGCAAGACCCGTGCGCACAAAGCCATCAAGACGCTGGCCTTGCCCTCGTCGCTTTCCAGCGGCAGGGCAAATTCATAGCGTGCGCAGCCGACCACGGCCAGGTTGGTGGCCAAGGTCCACACAAAAGAGAACTGCCCGAATTCGGTTGGCGAATACAGCCGCGTCAACCAGGGGCCGAGCAGCAGCGGCAGCGCCTGCGCCAGTGCACCACCCGCGAGCAGGGTCAGCGTGGCGCGCAGCAGCGTCATGTCGGCCCCTCGCCTGTGGCGTACCGCAGCCGATCCACCGAGGGGATAGCCGCTTGCTTGGGGCGGCCCGGCGCTGCACGGCCGGCTGGCATCAGCTCAGCGCGTGCCGAAGTGCGTCCACCACGGCGTCCTGCTGCGCATCGCTGAGGTCGGCGCTCATCGGCAAGCTCATCACCCGCGTGCTGGCAACCACGCTGATGGGGCAGCACTCGGGGCAGCACAGCGCCGCGTAGGCGGGCTGAAGGTGCAGCGGCCGAGGGTAGTGGATGGCGGTCGGGATGCCGGCCTCCTTGAGCAGTTGCTGAACGCGCGGCCGGTCGTCCACTTGCAGGGTGAATTGCGCCCAGACGCAGTTGCGATCCTCGCGC
Organism: Burkholderiales bacterium; assembly: GCA_038327205.1. Lineage (GTDB taxonomy): Bacteria > Pseudomonadota > Gammaproteobacteria > Burkholderiales > Burkholderiaceae_C > Paucibacter_A. The sequence goes on from JBBQKT010000426.1 coordinate 1,837, forward strand.
ACGGCCAGCCGTTGCACGGGCAGGTCGGCGAGAAGCTGCTGATAGCGCTCACCGATCTCCAAGCGCCGCGCAATCTCCCAATCGAAGCGTTCCAGCTTGGCCAGCACGATGGCGCATTGCAAGGTGTCCATGCGGCCGCCGACCCCCACCCGCGTGTGGGTGTAGCGCGCGCTTTGGCCGTGCACGCGGATCTCGCG
>JBBQKT010000427.1:0-2033 GCA_038327205.1 Burkholderiales bacterium
TGTCGGCCAGCGCCAAGGTGCTGATCTCGCCGCGCATTACGCCTCGGTCGACCTCTTCATCTTCCCCAGCGTCACCGAGACCTTTGGCAATGTCACGACCGAGGCGATGGCCAGCGGCCTGGCCGTGCTCGCTTTCAACGACGCTGCCGCCGCTCAGCTGATCCGCAGCGGCGAGAACGGCAGCCTGGTCGAGGTGGGCGACGGCGCTGGTTTTGTGGCCGCGGCCCAAGCGCTGGCGGCCGATGCTGCGCTACGCAGCCGGCTCGGCCATGCGGCCCGAATCAGCATGGGCGCGCTCGACTGGGACGGCGTCGCGGCACGGTTCGAGGCAGAGTTGCTGGGCGTGCTGGCCCGCGCCGTATATCGCTGAGCGAGGGGCCCCTCGACAGGCAATCCGAACTGGCGGGTTGCCGAAACCTCAGACCAGCCCCAGCTGCCGGTCGTCCGAGTTGACACCCTGCGCCAGTTGCTGCATGGCCGAGTCCGTCAGGCTCGCCCACAGCGGATCAAACACCTCGACCGCAGGGGGCTTGAGCAGGGCGAGCGCCTCGTCGGCCGTCCCTGTCAGCCAAGTCTCCCAGTGCGCCGGCTCGATGCTGGCCTGGCCGCGCTTGTCCTGCTGATCGGGCGGCAGCAGCGCCCCGGTGGCCTTGTCCACCTCGGGCTTGTGCAGGCGCTTGAGCAGGGGGTGCTCATCGACGTTGAAGGTGATCATGGTGTAGTTCGGCACCAGCTCGCCGGTGTCGCGGTCGATCCACTCGGACCAGAGGCCAGCCACCATCCAGGGCAGGCCATCAGCGCGCTGCAATCGCCACCAGATGTTCTTGCCGGTTTCCCAATTGGGCTCCTGCAGCCAGTCGGCCGGGATCAGGCAGCGCTGCCCGCCCTTCCAGGCGTCGCGGAAGGCGGGTGACTTGGCCATGGTTTCGGAGCGCGCATTGTTCTTGTTCATCGGCACCTTGCGGGCCGCGCCGCCGGGCCGCTTCGGCGGCGTTTCCTTGTACTCGATGCGTCCCGGCTGGCCGGGTCGAATCATGCCCCACTGCCCCTCGACGCCCACCAGTTCGTCCCCCACCTGGCGCAGGAAGATGCCGGGCTGGAAGGGACCGACCGTCGTCATCGAATAGGTTGGCAAATGCACCCGGCGGCCCATCTTGCCGATGAAGCGCTCGACATCGCCCTTGCTGGTCACATGGTAGAGATTGCACATGGTGGTGAACTGTACGGCCGTCGCAGTGGAAGGTGCGCCAAGTGCGGCCCGGCTTGCCTTGTAGGATGTTGGCAATCACTGAAGGATCACCTTGAAGCTTGCCACCTGGAACGTCAACTCTCTCACTATCCGCCTGCCCCAGGTGCTGGACTGGTTGGCCGCCAATCCAGTCGATGCCTTGGTGTTGCAGGAAACCAAGATGACCGACGACAAGTTCCCGACGATGGAGATTGGCGAGGCGGGCTACCACGTGCAATGGTTCGGGCAGAAGACCTACAACGGCGTGGCCCTGATCAGCCGCGAACCGGCGACGGACGTGGTCAAGAACATCACTGGCTATGCCGATGAGCAGGCCCGGGTGATTGCCGGCACCGTTGTTGTGAATGGAGAGGGCGTGCGCGTGATTGGCGCTTATTTCCCGAACGGCCAAGCGCTGGACAGCGACAAGTTCGTTTACAAGATGGCCTGGCTGGACGGCCTGCGCGCCTGGCTGGCGAACGAGCTCAAGACGTACGAGAAGCTGGTGCTGATGGGCGACTTCAACATCGCCCCCGAGGACCGCGATGTTCACGACCCAGCCGCCTGGGTCGGCATGACCCATGTGTCGCCGCAGGAGCGCGCGCACTTCCAGGCGCTGCTGGATCTGGGCATGGTGGACGCGTTCCGGCTGTTCGAGCAGGCGCCCAAGAGCTTCAGCTGGTGGGACTACCGCAACCTCGGCTTCCAGAAAAACAAGGGTCTGCGCATCGACCACATCCTCGTCAGCAACGCGCTGAAGCCGAATGTCGCCGCCTGCATGATTGACCGGCAAATGCGCAAGAAC
>JBBQKT010000428.1:0-2011 GCA_038327205.1 Burkholderiales bacterium
CGCAGCATGCAGCTGCAGGTGACGGTGCAAGACGGCGGCATCTACGTCTCCACCGCGCAGGCCTCCCTAGAAATCACGCCCATTGCCTTGAAGGTTGCACAAGAATGAAGACAAAGCTCGTTGCGCTCGCTCTCAGCCTCATGTCACTGCAAACCACCATGGCTCAAACTTCACCTGACGCTACAACTTCGGACCCCTTCCAGTGGCTTGAAGAAGTGCAAGGCAGCCGAGCGCTGGACTGGGTGCGCGAGCGCAATGCGGTCAGCCTCAAGGCACTGCAGGCCTATCCCGACTACCCGGCGCTGCGCAGCGATGTCTTGAGCGTGCTGAACGCCAAAGACCGCATCCCGCTGGTGCGCCGTGTCGGCCCCTGGTTCTACAACCTCTGGCAAGACGAGCAGCACAAGCGTGGCCTGTGGCGGCGTGCCACCCTGGCCGAATATGCCAAGCCTGCGCCAGCCTGGGAGACGGTGATCGACCTCGACGCGCTGGGCGCCGCCGAAAACGAAAGCTGGGTCTTCGCCGGTGCCACCTGTCTGGGGCCCGACTACCGCCGCTGCCTGGTGTCGTTGTCGCGCGGCGGGGCCGATGCCCATGTGGTGCGTGAGTTCGACACCGTGTCGAAGACCTTCATCGACGGCGGCTTTACGCTGCCTGAAGCGAAGAGCGAGGTCGACTGGATCGACGCCGACAACGTCTACATCGGCACCGATTTTGGCCCCGGCAGCTTGACCGATTCTGGCTACCCGCGCGTCATCAAACGCTGGACCCGCGGCACGCCGCTGGCCGCCGCCATCACCGTGTTTGAGGGCGAAGCCAAGGATGTGGCTGCGTCCGTCCACGTCGACCACACGCCCGGCTTCGAGCGCACCACCTTCAGCCGCGCGCTGGACTTTTACAACCAGACCAGCTTTTTGTTGATCGACGGCAAACTGGCCAAGCTGGACCAGCCCAGCGACATGCAGTCAAGCTTCTGGGGCGCCCGGCTGTTGATGCATCCACGCAGCGACTGGAAGGTCGGCGGCAAGACCTACAAGGCCGGATCCCTGCTGCTGAGCGACGCTGCCGCCTACCTGCGCGGCGAACGCAAATTCCAGGTCCTGTTCACCCCAACCAAGACCCGCTCGCTCGCCGGCTTCACCGAGACTCGCGAGCACGTCATCCTGAACATCAGCGACAACGTGGCCAGCCGCCTGGAGGAGTGGAGCTTTGCCACCGTCAAGCCCAGCCACCGCGTGATCGCGGCACCCTTTCCCGGCACCCTGGGTGTGGCAAGCCTCTACGACAGCGAGCTGGCCAAGGACGAGTTGGCCGACCGCTACTTGGTCAACTACGCCGATTTTCTGACGCCCGACACCCTGTACCTGGCCCGCGCCGGCGTCGACACCCGCGAGGCGCTGAAGAGCCGCGCGCCGCAGTTCAACGCCGAGGGCATGAAGGTCCAGCAGTTCTTTGCCAAGAGCAAAGACGGCACGAAAGTGCCCTACTTCGTTATCTGGCCGAAGGGTGCGCGGGCCGATGGACAAAACCCGACCCTGCTCTACGGCTACGGCGGTTTCGAGGTCTCGCTGCAGCCGGGCTATTCGGCCGGGCGCGGCCTGGCCTGGTATGGCCGGGGCGGCGTGCTGGTGATTGCCAATATCCGCGGCGGGGGCGAATTCGGGCCGACCTGGCATCAGTCAGCCGTCAAGGCGCACAAGCAGCGCAGCTATGACGATTTCATCTCGGTCGCCGAGGACGTGATCCACCGCAAGATCACCAGCCCCAAACACCTGGGCATCATGGGTGGCAGCAATGGCGGCCTGTTGATGGGTGCGGCCTTCACCCAGCGCCCCGAGCTGTTCAACGCTGTCGTTTGTCAGGTGCCCCTGCTCGACATGAAGCGCTATCACAAGCTGCTGGCCGGAGCATCCTGGATGGCCGAATATGGCGACCCGGACAAGGCCGATGAATGGGCTTACATCAGCAAGTACAGCCCCTACCAGAACGTCAAGCCCGGCGTGAAGTATCC
>JBBQKT010000429.1:0-2009 GCA_038327205.1 Burkholderiales bacterium
TTCATCGGCTGCGTCGAGCCCTGCGCCGACCGCGCTGCCGCGCTCGCCCGCATCGCCGCCCTGAGGGCGCAGCACCCCGGCGCCGTGCATGTCTGCTGGGCGCTGATGGCCGGTGGCCAGTCGGCGGCCGTGGACGATGGCGAACCCGGCGGTACCGCCGGCCGGCCGATGATGAACGTCTTGCAGCACCAGGATCTGGAGGGCGTGCTGGCCAGCGTCGTCCGCTACTGGGGCGGCACCAAGCTCGGCGCGGGCGGGCTGGTGCGCGCCTACACCGACGCGGTGGCGCAGGCGCTGCTGGGAGCGGAGAAGGTGGCCCTGGTCAGGCGCAAGGTGTTGCGCTGCGCGGTGCCGTACGCGATGGAAGGGATGTTGCGCAGGGAGCTGGAACAGGCGGGGGCGGAGTTGCTTGAGATGCAACACGGCAGCTTGGTGACCCTGCAGTTTGCGCTGGCGGCAGATGCAGCGTTGGCGCTGGTGGCCAGGCTCAACGAGGCGGGGCGGGGGCAGCTGGGGTGGGTGGTCGCTGAGGGCGATGAGCCTGATTCACCAGAAGATCGGTGAAATGCCCCAAGCCGGGCCATGAACACCGTCATCCCCGCGCAGGCGGGGATCCAGGCGTCGCGGCAGCATCACGTTCCTGCCACCTTGACCCTGCACTCGATTGATGCAATATTGCATCAATATTGATGCCGAAGGCTTGCCATGAGAACCACCGTGACGATTGAAGACGAGTTGTATGCCAAGGCGCTGGAGCTGGCCGATCCGAAGATGGACCGGGCCGATTTGTTCCGCGAGGCGGTGAAAACCTTTGTGCGCGTGCGTGCGGCGAGCCGGCTGGCGGCGCTGGGTTCGGCATCACCTGAGATGCAAGACGTACCGCGCCAACAGGCAGTCGCCGCCGATTGAGCGTCAGCAACAAAGCAGCATGAGCCAAGCGGTGCTGATCGACACCTCGATCTGGGTTGCGCACTTCCGGGCGCGCAGCGCGCACCTGACCCACTTGCTGCTGTCTGACTCAGCCCTGACCCATCCGATGATCTGGGGCGAGCTGGCCTGAGGAACGCCGCCCGAGCGGCTGCAAACGCTCGGCGACATCCAGCTGCTGGCGCAGACACAGCAAGCGAGTCTCGGTGAAGTCCTGGCCTTCGTGGAGAAGGAAAAGTTGTACGGCCGGGGCTGCGGGCTGATCGACCTGACCTTGCTGGCATCGGTCATCCTGACGCCTGGGGCCGAGTTGTGGTCGCTGGACAAGCGGCTGGGCGCCCTTGCGGAACAGTACGGGGTGTTGCACCGCCTGCCCAGCCAATAAGGGGCTGTCGGGCTCAGCCGACCGGCTGCCGCTCCAGCAGCATCGCATCGCCATAACTGAAAAACCGGTACCGCTCGGCAATCGCATGGCGGTACAGCGCCATCACCCGCTCGTAGCCGGCGAACGCGCTGACCAGCATCATCAAGGTGCTCTTGGGCAGGTGAAAATTGGTCAACAGCACATCGACAAACTGGAAGGCAAAGCCGGGCGTGATGAAGATGTCGGTCTCGCGGGCGCCCGCTTGCAGGCGGCCGCCCAAGGCCGCTGATTCGAGCGCGCGCAGGGTGGTTGTGCCGACGGCGATGACGCGGCCACCGCGTGCCTTGGTTTCGGCAATCGCGGCGACGGTTTCAGGCGACACCTCGAACCACTCGCTGTGCATCTTGTGATCGGCCAGTTGCTCCACCCGCACCGGCTGGAAGGTGCCGGCGCCCACATGCAACGTGACATGGGCCAGGCCCACGCCGCGCTCGCTCAGCCGCGCCAGCAGAGCTTCGTCGAAGTGCAGCGCGGCGGTCGGCGCGGCTACGGCACCGGGTTCCTTGGCAAAAACGGTCTGGTAGCGCCGCACATCGTCGGCCTCGTCGGCATGGGTGATGTAGGGCGGCAGCGGCACATGGCCGTGGGCTTCCAGCAGGGCAAACGGGTCGCTCGGGAAGCGCAGGTGGAACATGCCGTCGTCCGGGCCGCAACGGCC
>JBBQKT010000430.1:0-1989 GCA_038327205.1 Burkholderiales bacterium
TTTTTTAGCTTCTATTGGTTTTCGACCTGCTCCGGCGGTCGAGAGGCGAGAGCGTAAGCAACACACAGCGCGCACCGAATCTCTCTGAACCGCCGGGCTCCAGCCCAGGCGGTTTTTTTATGCTCGAACGAAAGCGAAATCACCATGAACGCCACCACGAATCTGGCTTACTCGCCGCGCGATGACAAAACCAGCCAGACCGACGACGAGCGCATCGTCGACGTCACGCCGCTGCCGCCGCCCGAGCATCTGATCCGCTTTTTCCCGATCCGTGGCACGCCGATGGAGCCGCTGATCAGCGGCACCCGCCAGCGCATCCGCAATATCCTGCAAGGCACCGACGATCGGCTGCTGGTCGTCATCGGCCCCTGCTCGATCCATGATCCGGCTGCCGCGATCGACTACGCCAAGCGCCTGATGCCGATGCGCGAGAAGTACGCCGACACCTTGGAAATCGTCATGCGCGTTTACTTCGAGAAGCCGCGCACGACGGTCGGCTGGAAGGGGCTGATCAACGACCCGTACCTGGACCAAAGCTTCCGCATCGACGAGGGCCTGCGTATCGCCCGCCAACTGCTGTTGGAGATCAACCGCCTGGGCATGCCGGCCGGCAGCGAGTTCCTCGACGTGATCTCACCGCAATACATCGGCGACCTGATCAGCTGGGGCGCGATCGGCGCGCGCACGACCGAAAGCCAGGTGCACCGCGAACTGGCCTCGGGGCTGTCGGCGCCGATCGGCTTCAAGAACGGCACCGACGGCAATATCAAGATCGCCACCGACGCCATCCAGGCCGCCGCCCGGCCGCACCACTTCTTGTCCGTCCACAAAAACGGCCAGGTTGCCATTGTCGAGACCAAGGGCAACAAGGACTGCCATGTGATCCTGCGCGGCGGCAAGGCACCGAACTACGACGCCGACAGCGTGGCGGCCGCATGCAAGGATCTGGCGGCAGCCAAGCTGGACACGCGTTTGATGGTCGATTGCTCCCATGCCAACAGCAGCAAGCAGCACAGCCGGCAGCTCGACGTGGCGCGTGACATCGCCGCGCAGATGGACGCCGGCAGCCGCTCGATTTTTGGCGTGATGGTGGAGAGCCATTTGCACGACGGCGCGCAGAAATTCAGCCCTGGCAAGGACGACCCGGCCAAGCTGGTCTATGGCCAGAGCATCACCGACGCCTGCCTGGGCTGGGACGACTCAATGGCCGTGCTGGAGGTGTTGAGCGGCGCGGTGGCGCGGTCACGATTGACGGGTAACAGCCAGTCTTGAAGCGCTGAATCGCGCCCCCACGTTCTCTATTGCCGCTTTTTTCACTGACTTCAAAAGAAAACACGCCATGTCGGAAAAGAAAACCCATGCCTTCCAGGCCGAGGTCAAGCAGATCCTGCACCTCGTCACCCATTCGCTGTACTCGAACAAGGAAATTTTCCTGCGCGAGCTGGTGTCCAACGCGAGCGATGCCTGCGACAAGCTGCGCTTCGAGGCGCTGGACCATGCCGAGCTGTTCGAGGATGCGCCGAGCCTGGAAGTGCGCGTCAGCTTTGACGAAGCCGCCCGCACGGTGACGATCAGCGACAACGGCATCGGCATGAGCGAAGACGAAGCGATTTCGCACCTGGGCACCATTGCCAAGAGCGGCACGCGCGAGTTCATGTCCAAGCTGGAAGGCGACCAGAAGAAGGACGCCAACCTGATCGGCCAATTCGGCGTCGGTTTTTATTCCGGCTTCATCGTCGCCGACCGCATCACGGTGGAAACCCGCCGCGCCGGTGTCGCAGCAGATGCCGGCGTGCGCTGGACCAGCGAAGGCACGGGTGACTACGAAGTCGAGACCATCACCAAGGCCACGCGCGGCACCGATGTCATCCTGCATCTGCGCGAAGGCGAAGAAGAATTCCTCAAGACCTGGCGGCTGAAGTCCATCATCAGCAAGTACTCCGACCACATCTCCCTGCCCATCCTGATGAAGAAGGAAGAGTGGGATCC
>JBBQKT010000431.1:0-1965 GCA_038327205.1 Burkholderiales bacterium
AGCATCTATGCCTTCCGTGGCGCGCGGGTTGGCAATATGGCGGATTTCGAACGCGAATACCGGGTCAAGCGCGTCATCAAGCTGGAGCAAAACTACCGCAGCTTCGGCAATATCCTCGATTCGGCCAACGAGCTGATCAGCCGCAACACCAAGCGCCTGGGCAAAGAATTGCGCACCGATGCCGGGCCGGGCGAGCCGGTGCGGGTGTTCGAGGCGACCACCGATTTCGCCGAGGCGCAGTGGCTGATCGAAGAGGCGCAGGCCCTGCACCGGGGCGGCATCGACCGCAAGGAGATCGCCTTCCTGTACCGCAGCAATGCGCAGTCGCGGGTGATCGAGTCGGCGCTGTTCAATGCCGGCATTCCCTACCGCGTGTACGGCGGCCTGCGCTTCTTTGAGCGGGCCGAGGTCAAGCACGCGCTGTCGTACCTGCGCCTGCTGGAGAACGCCAACGACGACACCAGTTTCTTGCGCGTCGTCAACTTCCCGACCCGCGGCATCGGCGCTCGGGCCATCGAGCTGCTGCAAGACGCCGCGCGGGCCTCCGGCCGCAGCCTGTACCAAAGCGTGGGCGCGGTGGCGGGCAAGGCCGGCAGCAATCTGCAGGCTTTCACGGCCTTGATCGACTCGACCCGCAACCTGACCCTGGGCCTGACCCTGCGCGAAATCATCGAGCAGATCCTTGATGTGACCGGCCTGGCCGAGTTTTACCGCAACGACAAGGACGGCGCCGACCGGCTGGAGAACCTGGGTGAGCTGATCAACGCAGCCGAGGCCTTTGTGACGCAAGAGGGCTTTGGCAAGGACGCCGTGGCGCTGCCGGTCGATGAGCTGTCGCCGGGTGCCATCTCAGAAGGGCTGCCGAATGCGATTGCCCCCGCGCCGTTCACGCCCGATGCCGAAACCGGCGAGATCATGTCGCCGCTGGCGGCCTTTTTGACCCACGCGTCACTGGAGGCCGGCGACAACCAGGCGCAGGCCGGGCAGGACGCGATCCAGCTGATGACGGTGCACTCGGCCAAAGGCTTGGAGTTCGACGCTGTCTTCATCACCGGCCTCGAAGAAGGCCTGTTCCCGCACGAGAACTCGCTGAACGATGCCGATGGCGTCGAAGAAGAGCGGCGGCTGATGTATGTGGCCATCACGCGGGCCCGCCAGCGCCTCTACATCTGCTTCAGCCAGACCCGGATGCTGCACGGCCAGACCCGCTACAACGTCAAGAGCCGCTTCTTGGCCGAGCTGCCCGAGGCCGCACTGAAGTGGCTGACGCCGCAGAACCAGGGTTTTGGTTCGGGCTTTGCCAAGGAATACCAGAGCGCCTGGGAGCGCGGATCGGGCTTGAAGTCGATGGTGGGCACCGGCAGGTCGGACAAGCCCGCTTACGTGGCTGCACCGATGCCAACGTCCATGGTCAAGAAAGTGGACAACGAGCACGGCGGCTTGACGGTCGGCAAGGGCGTGTTCCACACCAAGTTCGGCGAGGGCGTGCTGATCACGCTCGAAGGCAAGGGCGCCGATGCCCGCGCGCAGGTCAATTTTGGCCGCCACGGGATGAAGTGGCTGGCCTTAAGTGTGGCGAAGTTGACGCCGATCGATTGAGACTGTGGTAACCGGCGGGGGCAGTTCGAGAGGCGCGGGGTTAAAGTCTTTACGAGGGTGCACGCGCATCAGTGACCGCCCTGGCATGGGCGCGGCGCGTTTCAAGCTAACCCCGTGGCGGCAGGTGGGTTCTGACTCGGTGGGTGTCGGTCTCCCGTCAAACCGCAGGACAAATGTGGTGAGTTCACAAACAATGGCTTCCGTCGATCTGGCACAGGCTGCAGTGAAGAAAGGCTTCGAGCAGGGCGTGCAGGCGATGCGCCGCACCCTCTCTACGACGCCTGTCGGCTGGGTGTTGGTCGCTTGGATTTGTTGGGGCCGCGTGCCCAACGCGCTGCTGTTGGGCTGGCTGGGCCTGTTCATATC
>JBBQKT010000432.1:0-1959 GCA_038327205.1 Burkholderiales bacterium
CGGCGGCGGCCTTCGTGGGCGGTGATCTTCTTGGCCGCCTTGACGGCATCCAGCAGGACTTCCGGCAGGCCCAGCGGAGCGAGCCGATTCATCGGCAGGGTCAACAGGTCTTCGCCCAGGTCTTGCAGCACGAGCATGTCGCGCTTCTTCTGGCTCTTGCTCGGACGGTCGAAATCGTCATCGGCCGGCATGTCTTGTTCAGGGTGGCTCATTGGGCTCAATATTTATGTCACTCGTATGATTGTCCCTTACACATGCTTCCTGTCGCTACGCCGTCCATGTCCAAAGCCCGCAACTCGTCTGCCACCACCGGCCAATCCACCACCCCCGACGCTGGTTTCGCCTACAGCCAGGACCGTTTTCGAGAGCTTGTCGACCAAGTGCTGGCCGAAGCCAAGAAGCTCGGCGCCACCGATGCCGGTGCCGAGGTCAGCGAGGGCTGCGGGCTGTCGGTCTCCACCCGTCTGGGAACGCTGGAAAACGTCGAGCGCAACCGCGACAAATCGCTGGGCATCTCGGTCTACGTGGGCCAGCGGCGCGGCAATGCCAGCACCTCCGATTTTTCGACCCAGGCCTTGCAAGACACCGTGCGCGCAGCGTTTGACATCGCCCGCTTTACCGCCGAAGACCCGATGGCCGGTTTGCCGGACGCCGACGATCTGTCGCTCGACGCAAGTACCCGCCCGGAACTCGACCTTTTCTTTCCCTGGGCGCTCGACGCGCAGGCCGCCACCGAGCTCGCACTGCGCTGCGAGGCCGCCGCCTTTGCCACCGACAAGCGCATCACCAACAGCGAGGGCGCGGGCGTGTCGGCGCAGCAGTCGCACTTTTGGTCGGGCAACAGCCGGGGCTTTCGAGGCGGCTATGCCAGCTCGCGCCATTCAATTTCGGTGGCGCCGATTGCTGGCCGCGGTGCCGGCATGCAGCGCGACTCCTGGTACAGCTCGATGCGCGACGCGGGCGAGCTGGCCTCGCCCGAGGCGGTTGGTCGCTATGCCGCCGAGCGTGCGCTGTCGCGCCTGAAGGCCCGCAAGGTCGCCACCGCCGAGGTGCCGGTGCTGTTTGAGAACACCGCTGCTGCCGGGCTGTTGGGTGCGCTGGTACAGGCCACCAGCGGCGGCGCGCTGTACCGCCGCGCCAGCTTTTTGCTCGAAAGCCTGGGCACGCCGGTGATCGCCTCCCACATCGATATTGAAGAGGATCCGTTTGAGCGCAAGGGCAAGGGCAGCTCACCCTTCGACGACGAAGGCGTGACCACCCGCGCCCGCTCGGTGGTGACGGCCGGTGAGCTGCAAGGCTATTTTCTGTCCAGCTATTCGGCCCGCAAGCTCGGCATGAAAACGACTGGCCACGCTGGGGGCTCGCACAACCTCAAGATGACCAGCCGCCTGACCGCGCCCGGCGACGATTTGCCGACGATGTTGCGCCGCCTGGGCCGGGGTCTCTTCGTTACCGAGCTGATGGGGTCGGGCACCAATTACGTGACCGGCGACTATTCGCGCGGTGCCAGCGGCTACTGGGTCGAGGACGGCGAGATCGCCTTCCCGGTCCACGAGGTGACGATTGCCGGCAACATGAAAGACATGTTGATGGGCATCATCGGCATCGGGCGTGACACCTTCACGGTGGGCAGCAAGACCATTGGTTCGGTGCTTTTGTCGCCGATGAAAATGGCCGGTAGCTGAAAGGCTGAGCCCTAGAATTTCCTCGTTCATAACAATATTGGAGACAGATCACATGGAACGTCGTTCATTTGTTCGCAGCGCCGGCATCGCTGGCGTGCTGGCCGCCGGGGCCGCACCGGCCATCGTCAATGCGCAGACCAATTTGCGCTGGCGGCTGGCGTCGAGCTTTCCGAAATCGCTGGACACCCTGTTCGGTGCGGCCGAGTTGTTCGCCAAGAAGGTCGGCGAGATGAGCGGCGGCAAGTTCCAGATCTCGGTCCACGCCGGTGGCGAG
>JBBQKT010000433.1:0-1895 GCA_038327205.1 Burkholderiales bacterium
GCGCAATCATCAGTGCCAGCACCGCCACCGGCCCCACGCCGAGCACCGGGCTGCTGCCCAGCGCCGCGTAGGCGATCAGCGGCAACAGGCTGGCATACAGGCCAATCTGCGCCGGCAGCCCGGCCAGCAAGGCGTAAGCCAGGCTCTGCGGGATCAGCAGCACGCTGACGATGCAGGCGGCGAGCAGGTCGGCGCGGATGTGGGTGCTGAACGTGGCGCGGACGGCGGCGGTGTTCAATCGACCCGTGCCCCCGATGCTTTCACCACCCTGGCCCATTTCGCTGTCTCGCTGGCGATCAGCGCGGCGAACTCGCTGCTGGGCATGCCGCTGGCGACGGCACCCTGGGCGGCGAGGCGTTCCTTGAGCGCCGGGGTGGCGAGCGCCTTGGCGGTTTCGCGCTGCAGCACGGCGACTTGGGCCGCCGGCATGCTGCTGGGTGCCAACAGGCCGAACCAGGAGCTTGCTTCATAGCCCTTCAGCAGGGGGCCACCGACTTCTTCAATCGTCGGCAGATCGGGCATCGCCTCGCTGCGGTGGGCGCTGGTCACCGCAAAGGCGCGCAGCTTGCCGGACTTGATTTGCGGCAGGGCCGAGGGCAGGTTGTCGAACATCAGGTCGGTGTTGCCGCCCATCAGGTCGAGCAGGGCGGGGCCGGAGCCGCGATAGGGGAAATGCAGCATGAAGGTGCCGGTCATGCTTTTGAACAACTCGCCGGCCAGGTGGATCGAGGTGCCGTTGCCGCTCGACGCCATGTTCAGCTTGCCGGGGTTGGCACGGGCCACGCGGATCAGGTCGGCCACGCTGTTGATGCCGTAGAGCTGGGCCTGCGCCGGGTTCATCACCAGCACATTGGGCACGGCGGCGACCAGGGTGATGGGCGAGAAGTCCTTCGCCGGGTCATAGGGCAGCTTGGGGTAGAGCGCGGCGTTGATCGCGTGGGTGCCGACCGTGCCCATCAGGATGGTGTGGCCGTCGCTCGATCGGGCCACCTCGGCGGTGCCCAAGTTGCCGCCCGCACCGGGCCTGTTTTCGATGATGAAGGGCTGGCCGAAGGCGCGCTGCAGCTCGGGGGCGATCCAGCGGGCCAGCAGGTCGGTGGTGCCGGCCGGGGCGAAGGGCACGACGATGCGCACCGGCCGCGTGGGCCATGTCGACTGCGCCCAGGCGGGCGTACCGGCCCCGGCGGCGAGTGCCAGGATGTGGCGGCGATTGAGCGCGTGCGGCATGCTTGTCTCCTGCGTTTTATGCAGGCAAGTATGCCGCCTGAATCGGTCTTTAAACTGGCGCCAGCACCGGTGCCAACACTGGCCCCAACACCGCTTGCAGGGCCACCCGGTCCGACGAGCAGGCGGCGTCGAAATCGGCCTCGATCTGCACCAGCGCATTGCTGTCGGCGGCGTTCACGCTGGCAATGCCCATGGCGCGGTTGCGGCCCTGTGCCTTGGCGGTGTAGAGCGCCATATCGGCCCAGTTGACGGCCTGCTCCCAGTGCAGGGGCAACTGGCCCGGCGACAGCGGGAAATGGGCAAAACCGATGGAGACGGTGACGCGCAGCGGGCCATCTTCGGTGGTGACGGGCGAGGCGCCCACGGTGTGCAGCACCCGCTCGGCCAACTGCGCTACGTCGTCGGCGCTGACCGCCGGGGCATAAATCAAAAATTCTTCGCCGCCCCAGCGCACCACCAGATCGCCTTCGCGCACGGCTTGGCACAGCCGCCGTGCCACTTCACAGATCACCACATCGCCGACGCCGTGGCCGTGTTCGTCGTTGACCCGCTTGAAGTGGTCGATGTCCACCATCAGCAAAGCGCCCTTGAAATAGTCCCTGGCCTCTTCGGCGCTTTGTTTGGCCATCACCGCGAGAAAATGGCGGCGGTTGGCCAGATCGGTCAGT
>JBBQKT010000434.1:0-1883 GCA_038327205.1 Burkholderiales bacterium
GCCGGTGTCCACGTGGACGAGCGGGAAGGGCAGCTTGCCCTTGAATTCATTCCCGCTGACCCGCGTCTTGAACGCCTTCTCGGCCAGGCGCAACACGACGCAGGAATCCTTGCCGCTGGAAAACAGCAGGGCTGGCCGCTCGAAGGCCGCCGCCACTTCGCGCAGGATGAAGATGGCTTCTTCTTCGAGGTGGTCCAGATGGCGCTGATCGACAGACGCCACCAGGTCTTGCAGATGTGCCGGGGCGTTCATGCCTTTGCTCCTAATTCTTCGTTCGTGTGTGCGGCGTGCAAGCCGCACTCTTTCGCGTCTTCGCTCTCCCACCACCAGCGGCCCGCGCGGAAGTCCTCGCCGACGGCAATTGCCCGTGTGCACGGCGCACAGCCGATGCTCGGCATGAACTGGTCGTGCAGCGCATTGAAGGGCACGTCGTGCTCGGCGATGTAGTGCCAGACGTCGGCCCAGCTCCATTCGGCCAGCACATTCAGCTTGATGCGGTCATGGCCGTCGGCTTCAGCAAACGGCACCTCGGCGCGGTTGCTCGACTGCTCGCGGCGCAGGCCGGTGATCCAGGCGCTGCGGCCGGCCAACATGCGGCCGAGGGGTTCCAGCTTGCGGATGCCGCAGCAGGCCTTGCGCAGGCCCAGGCTCTCGACCATCGCCCGTTCGCCGTTGGTCTTGACGAAATGGATCACCGACTCTTGAACGGGGCTGAAAACCTCGACCTGCAAGGCATAGCGTTGCTCGATAGCCGGGATCAGCGCCAGCGTCTCGTCATGCAGCTTGCCGGTGTTGAGCGTGGCGATGGCGATGGGCAGGGCGTGGCGGGCGATCAGGTCGGTGATGACCATGTCTTCCGCGCCCAGCGAGGTCGATTGCAGCAGGCCGCTGCCGTGTTCGGCGACGGCCTGCTTGAGCAGCTCGACGGTCTTGGCCAGACGCTCATCGAAACCCGCCGTCTTGCGGGCGTAGAGGCCGATGGCCGAAGCGCTGGCGGGCGCGAACAGGGATGAGACTTCGCCGCTCATGGTGCTTTGGCCAATTCGGCGAAATGCGGCTTGGTGGCCGTCCCGCTTTGTCCAATGGCGCCCTGGTAGTGCGCCGGGAAGAAGCTCAGCGCGCGCTTCGCCGCTTCAACCGATTCGCCCGCCCGCATTTGCACCGCATCAAAGCCGGTGCGCGCCAGCAGCGGCAGCATGTCGACCAGCACCTCGCCGGTGGCACGAACCTCGCCCGCAAAGCGGTAGCGCGAGCGCAGCAAATGGGCCTGGCTGTAGGCACGGCCGTCCACCCATTTCGGGAACGCAAGGGCCACCATCGCAAGGCGCGGCAGATCAGCGGCCAAGGTCTCGATATCGGCATCGTTGGGGAACTCGACCGCTGTCGCCAGGCCCGCAGGCCAGTGGTCGCGCACGGCATGCCATTGCTCCAGGGTCAGCAGCAGGTTGGGCGCTGGATCGGGGTCGGGCTTGGGGCCGTCTTCGCCGCAGACGCGGTGCCAAGCTTGATGGTGGTTGTCGATGAATTTCATGATGTCAATGAGCCCGCGTGAGAGTGCGAACGGCGTTGGCCGGCGCCTTGAAGGGCTCGATGCCGATGCGGCGCAGGGTGTCGATGAAAGTCTCTCCGCCCAAGCGCTCGGCGCGGTAGGTGCCGATGACTGACTCGATCACGTCCGGCACCTCGTCGGCCGCGAATGACGGGCCGATGACCTTGCCGGTCTGCGCTGGTCCTGACAGCGTCGCGCCATCGGAGCCGGCCAGCGAGACCTGGTACCACTCCTTGCCGTCCTTGTCGACGCCGAGGATGCCGATGTGGCCGCTGTGGTGGTGGCCGCAGCTGTTGATGCAGCCGCTGATGTGCAGGTCGATTTCGCCGATGTC
>JBBQKT010000435.1:0-1856 GCA_038327205.1 Burkholderiales bacterium
TGCAGCAGGTCGGGGATCAGCTCCGCATACTGCGCGTGGGCCAGGGCCGCGCCGACCATGCCGGGCGCGCGGTGGTGCAAGCCGGTCATCGCGTTGAACAAATGGGTGAAGCCGCGCGCGCCCTGCGCCAGCGCGGCCACGCCGTCCTCATAGCTGCCCAGCGTGTGGCCGATCTGCAGCCGGAAACCCACCGCGCTGAGGCTGCCGATCAGCGCCAGATTGCCCGGCAGCTCGGGCGCCAGGGTGATCAGCTTGATCGGTGCCAGAGCGTCCAGCGCGTCGATCTCTGCATGTGTAGCGGCACGGGCAAAGTCGGGCTGGGCGCCCAGCTTGGCCGGGTTGATGTAAGGGCCTTCCAGATGCACACCCAGCACCCGCGCCGTGCCCGGCGCACGTGTCAGGCAGGCCGGGCCGACGGCAGCCAGCGCCGTGCGGATCTCATCCAGCGGCGCGGTCATCGTGGTGGCCAGCAGGGCCGTCGTGCCGTGGCGGGCATGGAGTCGGGCGATCTGCGTGATGGCGTCGCCGCCGTCCATCGCGTCGTGCCCGCCACCACCGTGCACATGCAGGTCGATGAAGCCGGGCAGCACCAAGGGCAATTCGGCCCGGCCCTGCAGCACCTCAGCTTGCGTCACCCCGACACCGCTGACGCCAAGAATGCGGCCGGCCGCATGGTCGAGCCGGCCGTGGACAAAGCCTTCAGGGGTCAGGATGTAGCCCTCGACGAAAGCCATCCGTTCAGCCCTCGCGCTTCATCTCGGCGACGAAGTCGTAGTAATCGCTGCGGCAATAGGAATGGGTCAGCTCAATCGCCTGGCCCGATTCCAGAAAGCCGACCCGCGTGATGAACAACACCGCCTGGCCCACCGGCACCTCCAGCAACAGCGCCAGCTTGGCATCGGCATTGATCGCACGCAGGTGTTGCAGCGCCCGCACCGGCGCGCCACCCGCCTGGGTGAGGTGCTCGTACAGCGAGGCCTCGACCGCCTGCGGGTCGGGCAGCACCGATTCGGGCAGCACGCTGACCTCATAGGCCATCACCACCGTGTCGGCCAAGCGCAGCCGCTCCAGCCGCGCCACCCGCTCGCCGGTGGCCAGACCGAGCGACAGTTGCTCATCGGGCGCTGCCATCGTGAACGTGCGCGTCAGCCAGCGCGAGCTGGGCTTGAAGCCGCGCTGCTGCAACTCCTCCGAGAAGCTGGTCAGGCGCGACAGCGGCTGCTCCAGGCGCGGCGCGATGTAGTTGCCCGAGCCGCGCTTACGGATGATCAGCCCCTGCTCGACCAGCCGGTCGATCGCCTTGCGAGCGGTGACGCGGGACAGGTCGAGCGATTCGGACAGCAACCGCTCGCTGGGCAGGGCCTCATCCGCCTTGTACTGGCCCTCGCGGATCGCCTGCGCCAGCTTTTGCGCCAGCTGCAGGTACAGCGGCGAGGCTTCGTTCGGATCGGGTTTGAATTGAAATGCCATGGTGGTGGTCAGAAACCCAAGGTTTGACGGATCAGATGGAGCGCGCCGTCGGCCGAATCGCCCTGTGCGGGGACCAGGCGCGCTTGTACGGCGGGTGAAAATTGAGGGGCCAAGCGCAGCGCGACGCTGCCGGCCAGGGCCAGCGGCAGCTCGGCACCGGGATCGAGCGCCAGCGCCAGACGCTCCAGTTCTGCAACGGCCTGGGCGATCAGGCTGGCAGCGACCGGATCGGTCGCTGCGTTGTCAAACACCGAGGGCGCGAGGCTGGCAAAACCCTGCTGGCCAGCCGCTGCACACCAGGCCAGGATGGCAGGCCGGTCGCTGCCGGTCGCTGCCCACACGGCCTGCGCCAGCGCGCCGGCTGCAGCACGGCCATCGAGCGCCTG
>JBBQKT010000436.1:0-1801 GCA_038327205.1 Burkholderiales bacterium
CGCACTTGGTGATGGTGGCGACGGCCTACCCGATGAAGGTGTCGGATGCCCTGCTGGCCACCGCCCGCGACACGCCACTCGCCGCCATCGACATGGTCAACAATTTCTCCCACTCCGGCTGGGCTGCCAAGCCCTCCTTCCCCGGCCCTGGCGCCTGGTTGCCAGGTGGTGCGCGGGCGCTGATGCGGCGGCTGCAGGCCAAGCAGACAGCGGTCAATTTGTTCGCCCATGACTTCGGCGTTTGCGATGCCTATGCAGGTGGCCTGGACGCTGCCGCCAGAATCGCCTGCCGCGCAACCCTGATCCTCGGCGCACGGGACCAGATGACCTTGCCCAAGCAGACCGCCGGGTTGGCGGCGGCCTTGAAAGCGCAGGTCATCAGCCTGCCTGCGGGACACGCGCTGATGGCGGAAGCGCCGGATCAGGCCTTGGTGGCCCTGCGTCAGGCGCTGACGTCGAACTCGTAGTCCTCGGCGAGCCGGGGTCGGCGCACGGCTTTCACATAGTCGCGGGTGAAGCCGGGAAAGATGGCGACGATGCGGCCGCTGCCATTGGAGCCGGCCCGGTACCAGCTGCGGCACTGGCTCCACACCGAGCCGGCCAGCCGCTGCTGTAGCACCTCGTTGTGCGCCTGCATGACGGCGGGCTTGACGGCGATGAAGCGGTGGCCGCCCTGGCGCACCGCCTGCATGCAGGCAATCGCGTGATCGGCGGCCGGCTCGATATAGAGCAGGGTCGAGGTATGGCCGGTGGCGGTGTTCGGGCCCAGCATCAAAAACATATTCGGGAAGCCGGCCACCGTCGTGCCGTGGAAGGCCTGCGCGCCTTCGCGCCAGGTGTCGGCCAAGGTCTGGCCGTGCAAGCCGGTGATGTTCAGCGAGGCCAACAGTTGGGTGGTGTCGAAGCCGGTGGCGCAGACCAGCAGGTCAATGTCGCGATGCCGGCCATCCGCCGTGACGATGCCGGTCGGCGTGACGCGGCTGATGGCCTCGGTCACCAGTTCGACATTCGGCCGGCACAGCGCGGGATACAGGTCGTTGGAATAGATGATGCGTTTGCAACCCATCGGGTAATTGGGCGTTAGCTGCCGGCGCATCAGCGGATCGGCCACTTGCGCGGCGCGGTGGCGGGCCGCGCCCCGGAGCATCACCCGCCGGGCCAGCGTGCCTTCTTCAAAGCCGCGACGGCCCAACTCCATCACCTGCACCAGGGCCGCCCGCGCCAGCCTGGCGTAACCCGGCACCCGCATCAGGGCCCGGTCCAGCGCACCGTAGCGCCGATCCACCCGAGGCAACACCCAGTTCGCCGTGCGCTGGAACACATGCAGTTGCTGCGCCTCGGCGGCCAGCGGCGCGATCAGTTGGGAAGCGGTTGACCCCGTGCCGATGACGGCCACCCGCTGGCCCGGTGTGGCCAGTGCAGCGTCCCAGCGGGCCGAATGCAGACGGCGCCCCTTGAAGTCATCCAAGCCTGGAATGTCGGGCCAGCGCAGCTGGCTCAGGGGCCCGGTGGAGCAGACGAAGAACGGCGCGCTGAGTTGCTCGCCCGTGGCCGTCTCAAACTGCCAGTGGCCATCCCCGTCAAAGCGGGCTGAACCCAAGCTCGTGTTGAAGCGAATCTTGGCCAGCAGCCCATGTTGCTCTGCCAGTGCACGCATATAGCGCTGAATCTCCGGCGCACTGGCAAAGCGGCGCGACCACTGCGGATTGGGCGCGAAGGAGAAGCTGTAGACCGGTGCGGGCACATCGACATGGGCGCCGGGGTAGCGCGTGTCCCACCAGGTGCCGCCGAGGCCGGGCTG
>JBBQKT010000437.1:0-1763 GCA_038327205.1 Burkholderiales bacterium
TGCCTCAGTTCTTGTAGATGCCGCAGCCGACCAGGGTGTCGCCCACGCGCTCCAGGTACATCGCCTTGCCTTCGATCTTCTGCGACACCGGGTTCAGGAACTTGTAGCCCTCGACCCAGCCCTTGCCCTTGCCCTTGGCCAGGTCAACAAACATCTGGATCAGCGGCTTGCCGTCCGGATCTTTCAGGCCGATCAAGTCTTTGCCGACCAGCTTGGGGTTGGCCCCTTGCGCCAGGTTCTTGCCGTTCAGGTCGTAGACGATGATGTAGAGATCGCGGTCTTTGAAGGACTTGCCGTTGGTGAATTCGTCGTACGACTTTTCCGGGCCATTGGCCTTGATGTAGGCGACGGCCTTCTTGACCATGGCCTCCGCCTCGGCGGCGGTGCCTTGGTCGGCGGCGTGTGCGCTGCCGGCCATCACAAGGCCCAGCAGGCTGGCGCTCAAAAGGGATTTGAAGGCAGAGAAGATGGTCATGAGAGTTCCTTGTGTCGAATCACGTGCGAATGCCGCAATGCGTATCTTCATCAGTTCTCGCCACACCAGCGCTCGGTTTAGCGCCGGTTTTACCGGCCAACTTGGCCGTTTATTTTTTGTCAGTGAAGCGAACCGGCAAGGCGCCGCGCTGTTTGGGCCGGATCACGACCGTGCCGGCCAGTTTGTCGTGCCAGCCCTGTTTGCGGGGGTCGAAGCCGATCCAAAAGAAGCCCAGAAAAAACGGCAGCATCGCGATGTAGTAGCCCAGGTAGCGGCCTATCGACTGGCCCACGCTCAGTGGGCCGCCGGTCTCGGCGTCCACCACCTTGGCCCCAAACACCATCTTGCCGGGCGTGGCCTGTTTGGTGATCCAGAAAATGATGATGGCGGCGGCCGGCAGCACCAAATTGATGAAGAGGTTGCTGCTGCTGGCGCTGAGGCTTTCGACTCCGCCGTCCATCGACACATGGCCATATAGAAACATCACCAGGGGGGTGGTGACCGCGATCAACAGCAGGCTGTCGATCAACGAAGCCGCAACGCGGATCCAGAACCCGACGTACTCAAACGCTTCGCTGTCCATCGCCTAACGCCCAATCCAGCGCGCCAGGACCTGCCTGAGCTTGGGGGTGTCAATCGGCTTGGTGAGGAAGTCATTCATGCCCGCTGCCAGCGCTTCTTCACGTTCAGAAACCAGCGCGGCGGCGGTCAACGCGATGATCGGCAACTGCTCGGCGCTGAAACTGCCGCGCAGCAGGCGGGTGGCTTCATGGCCGCTCATCACTGGCATCTGCACATCCATCAACACGGCATCAAAGGGCCGACCGATATTGGCCGCCGCCAGGATGGCGTGCACCGCTTCCTCGCCATTGGTGGCCTGCGCCACTTCCAGCTCCCATTGCTCCAGCTGGGCCACGGCAATCATCATGTTGACCGGGTGGTCTTCCACCATCAGCACCCGCTTGCCCCGCAGGTCGGCATTGAGACGGGCTGGTGGCGTGCCGGTTGACACGGGGGACAGCGGTTTACGGTCGGGCAGCGGCGCCGGGGCAGGGGCTGCGACCAGGGGCAGTTCGGCCCAGAAGGTCGAGCCCGCGCCGACAGCGCTGTTCACGCCCACGGTACCGCCCATCAGGGTGGCCAGCTCGCGGCAGATCGACAGGCCCAGGCCGGTGCCGCCAAAGCGCCGGGTGGTCGATTCGTCGGCCTGGGTGAAGGCCTCGAACAGGCGCGCTTGCTGGCTGATGTCGATGCCGGGGCCGGTGTCGACCACTTCGATGCGCAGCAG
>JBBQKT010000438.1:0-1737 GCA_038327205.1 Burkholderiales bacterium
GGTCTCGGCAGCAATCCGCCGCAACGCCTGGGCGAACACCTCAACCGGCTGGCCGCCCGAGATGAGGTGCTTGTTGTTGATGATGACCGCCGGCACCGCGTTGATGCCGTGCTGGCGGTACAGGGCCTGCGCGGCGCGCACCTCGGCGGTGTACCTCTGGCTGGCCAGCACTGCGGTCGCGCCGACGGGGTCCAAGCCCACCGAAGTGGCCGCGTTCAGCAGCACTTCGTGGTTCGATGGGTCGAGCCCCTCGGTGAAGTAGGCCGAGAACAGCGCCATCTTCAGCGCCCGTTGCTGGGCCGGGCTTTGTTCGTAAGCCCAGTGCAGCAGGCGGTGCGCGTCAAAGGTGTTGTAGATGCGGCTGCGCGCGCCCGGGACGAAGCTGAAGCCCAGATCCGCACCGCGCTGGCGAATCGCCTCGCGGGTGGCGGCCGCTTGTTCGGGACTGGCGCCGTATTTTTGCGCCAGATGCTCGACGATGTCCTGGCCCTCGGGGGCCATCGCCGGGTTCAGCTCGAAGGGCTGGAACTCGATCTCCACCGCCAGTTCCGGCATCGTCGCCAGTGCCTGTTCCAAGGCCTTCAGGCCAATCACGCACCAGGGGCAGGAAACGTCGGAAACGAAATCGATCTTCATGGTTGTGCTCATAAAAGCCTCTTGCTTGGCCGCGCCAGGTAGAACCATTCGGTACCGGGCTGCGACTTGGTGTTGGGGAAGACGATGCGGCCGGCGCTGGGGGCCAGCACCGGCGTGCCGTCGGCGCGGGTGCCGATAAGTTGACCGGCCTGCAGCGGGTCGAAGCTGGCCCAGGCCTGCTCGAAGCTGTCGCCCATGTCGTTGCGGTCGATCACCTCGTAGAGCTGCAGGACCTCGGGTGGGGTGCTCGGCGTGTGCGCTGCCACCGCGTCGGGGGCGATCATGCCCAGCAGGCGCAGGGTGCGCAGGATGGCCAGGCGGGCCACCTCGGGCGCATCGGGCGAGGCGTGCTGGCCGCATTCGAGCGTGACGCAGTAGCCGCCCTGGCTGCGCATGTATTCGGTCGTGCCGACGCCGT
The DNA here is from genome assembly GCA_038327205.1 of Burkholderiales bacterium. Classification (GTDB taxonomy): domain Bacteria; phylum Pseudomonadota; class Gammaproteobacteria; order Burkholderiales; family Burkholderiaceae_C; genus Paucibacter_A. The sequence continues at coordinate 1,055 of JBBQKT010000438.1, forward strand.
AATGGGGGTCTTGCACCAGGCTTTGCTTGCGGCTGCCATCGCTGGCTTTGGCGGCGCGGCGTTTCAGCCCCAGCTCATAGGTGGACAGCCAGCCTTCAACAATGCGGGCGGGCCCCAGGCAGGCCGCCAGCGCGGCTTCTTGCGCGGCATGGGCAAAGGGCTCCAGCTCGCCGTCGTTGTCCAGCGGGCCGAGCATCACAAAGGGCTGGCCCTGGCCCTGGAAGGAATGCAGATCGAGCAGCACATCGTGGGCGGCGAGCTGCGGGCACAGCTGACGGGCGATGCGGTCCTCGTAGTCTTGCACCACGATCGGCGGGCGCAGATTGCGGTTCAGGTTGCGGTCACCCTCGCGCTGGCCCTTGGCATGGGCCAGGGCGTTGACGATGGGGATGAAGGTGACGCTGCCTTTCAGCAGGGTCAGCGCACCGCTGTCGAGCGCGGCGATGACGGCCTGGATCGCGCCGACGCCGCAGACCTCGTTGCCATGCACGGCGGCGGTGACGATCAGGCGCGGGCCGGGCTGGAAACCAGCAAATTGGTGGAGGCGGAGGTGGGTTGGTGTTTGCATCGCGAAGTGGGTCGGTTTAGGCCGTGAACCAGGCGCTGTGCAGGCCGCTGTCGGCCGGGCACAGGCGTTTGGGCAGATCGCCCTGCGGCTGGCCATCTTGCCAGCGCGTCAGGCG
>JBBQKT010000439.1:0-1696 GCA_038327205.1 Burkholderiales bacterium
TTGAACATCTGCTCCTGCACGGCCAGGTAGCGCTGCAACTCGCCCAATTGCGAGCGACGGCGTTCCAACTCGTGGCGGGTCATTGCGCTGTTCATCATGGTTTTGATTGTGCGGGCTGGCGTGGCACTCTCAAAGTAAGAACAGCCCGCAAGCGGGCTGTTTTATCTCAGTGTGAAATGCGTTACGGTGCTGAAGCCGCTGAAGCCGCTGAACCCGCTGAGGCAATTGGATCCGCCATGGCCGGCATCGAGGCCATTTCTGCCGGCGCCACCACGGCCACCGGTGCTGCCACCGTCTTGTGGCTGACGGCGGGCATCGGCAACAGCGGCACGATCAGCAGCGCCACGATGTTGATGATCTTGATCAGCGGGTTGACCGCCGGGCCGGCCGTGTCTTTGTACGGGTCGCCGACGGTGTCGCCGGTGACGGCGGCCTTGTGCGCTTCGGAGCCCTTGCCGCCGTGGTGGCCGTCTTCGATGTATTTCTTGGCGTTGTCCCAGGCGCCGCCACCGGTGCACATCGAAATCGCCACGAACAGGCCAGTCACGATGGTGCCCATCAGCATGCCGCCCAGGGCCGCTGCACCCAGCACCAGGCCGACGATGACCGGCACAACAACCGGCAGCAGCGACGGCACGATCATTTCCTTGATCGCCGCGCTGGTCAGCATGTCGACCGCCGCGCTGTAGTCGGGCTTGCGCTTGCCGGCCATGATCAGGCCGTCGGCAAACTGGCGGCGCACTTCCACCACCACCGAGCCGGCTGCGCGGCCCACCGCTTCCATCGCCATGGCACCGAACAGATAGGGAATCAGGCCGCCGATGAAGAGGCCCACGATGACCATCGGGTCGCTCAGATCAAAGCTCACATGCAGGCCGCGGGCTTCGAGCGAGTGGGTGTAGTCGGCAAACAGCACCAGGGCCGCCAAGCCGGCCGAGCCGATGGCATAGCCCTTGGTGACGGCCTTGGTGGTGTTGCCGACGGCATCCAAGGGGTCGGTCACATCGCGCACGCTCTTGGGCAACTCAGCCATCTCGGCAATGCCGCCGGCGTTGTCGGTGATCGGGCCGTAGGCGTCCAGCGCCACCACGATGCCGGCCATGCTCAGCATCGAGGTGGCGGCGATGGCGATGCCGTAAAGCCCGCCCAGCTTGAAGGATGCCAGGATGGCCAGGCAGACGAACAACACCGGCCAGGCGGTGGAGCGCATTGACACGCCCAGGCCCGCGATGATGTTGGTGCCGTGGCCGGTGGTGGAGGCTTGGGCAATGTGCTTGACCGGCGAATACTGCGTGCCGGTGTAAAACTCGGTGATCCAGACCAGGGCGGCGGTCAGCACCAGGCCGACGGCGCAGGCGCCGAACAGGCGCAGCCTTGTGCTACCTGCAAAAGCGGCACCCAGCGCGTCATCGGGCATCACCGCGTTGGTGACGAAGTAGAAGGCGATCAGCGACAACACGCCGGCGACGGCCAGGCCCTTGTAGAGCGCCGGCATCACGTTCTTCATGCCCGGCGAGGCCTTCACAAAGCTGCAGCCGATGATGGACGCGATGATGGACACGCCGCCCAGCATCAGCGGGTAAAGCACCGCCTGCATCGCCGCGCCCGTCACCACCAGGGCGCCCAGGGCCATCGTGGCGATCAAGGTCACCGCATAGGTCTCGAACAGATCGGCCGCCATGCCGGCGCAGTCGCC
>JBBQKT010000440.1:0-1660 GCA_038327205.1 Burkholderiales bacterium
TTCCAGCCCTTCATCACGCCAATGAACGCGCGTGGCAGCGGCAGCCTGGTCGGCATCGCCAGCGTCGGCGGCATCCGCGGCATGCCGGGCCACGGGGCTTACAACGCCAGCAAGGCGGCCGTCATCAGCTACCTTGAAAGCCTGCGCGGCGAATGCCGGCCGTTTGGCGTCAAGGTGGTGACCGTGGTGCCCGGTTATGTGGCCACGCCGCTGACCAGCCAGAACCGCTACGGCATGCCGTTTTTGATGCAGCCCGAAGTGTTCGCCGATCAGGCGTTCCGGGCCATCCAGGCCGGCACCAGCTACCGGGTGATTCCCTGGCAGATGGGGGTGGTGGCCAAGGTGCTGCGCTTGCTGCCGAACTGGCTGTTTGACCGGCTGCTGGCCGGCCGGCCGCGCAAGCACCGGACGGGCGAGTGATCAGGCGGCGGCCGCAGCCAGCTTGCGCGGCGGCAGGGTGTTGACGAGGATGCGCTTCATCACCGTCAGGTACTGCTTGAACAGGCTGCCGGTGTTGTAGCGCAGCCCGTACTGGCGGCACAGCGCCTCGATCTGCGGGGCCACCTCGGGGTAGCGGTGGGCTGGCATGTCGGGGAACAGATGGTGCTCGATCTGGTGGCTCAGATGGCCGGTCAGCAGGTGGAACCAGCGCCCGCCGGTCAAGTTGCTGGAGCCGGCCAGTTGGCGCAGATACCAGTCGCCCCGGCTTTCGTTGCGGGTGTCTTCCTCGCGGTAGATCGCCACGCCCTCGGTGAAGTGGCCGCAGAAAATCACCACATAAGTCCACAGATTGCGGATCAGATTGGCCGCGACGTTGCCGGCCAGCACGCGCGGCGCGCTCCACAGCGCCAGCAGCGGGAACAGCAGATAGTCCTTGAACCACTGCCGTCCGACTTTGCTGACAAAGCGCTGCAGCCGCGCCTGGAACACCGGCTTGGGGATGGCGCCATGCTTGTAGCGGCCCAGCTCCAGGTCGTGCGAGCCCACACCGTACTGGAAGCCCATTGCCAGCATCAGATTGGCCAGTGGCTGCAGCCAATGGCGTGGCCGCCAGCGCTGCTCGGGCGTCATGCGCAGCAGTGAGTAGCCGAGGTCGCGATCCTTGCCCAGGATGTTGGTGTAAGTGTGGTGGGTGACATTGTGCGAATGCCGCCAGGCCTCGCCGTCGCAGGCGATGTCCCATTCGAAGGTCTGCGAGTTCAGCGCCGGGTCGCCGGTCCAGTCGTACTGGCCGTGCATCACGTTGTGGCCGATCTCCATGTTGTCGAGCACCTTGGCATGGGCCAGGGCCAGCACGCCCGCCACCCAGCTCAGCGGCCCGAGCCCGAAGTGCAGCAGCGCCCGGCCACTGACCTCGCTGACCCGGCACAGCCGGATCACGCGGCGGATGTGGTCGACATCGGCCTGGCCGAGGGTGCTCATCACGCGGTCGCGTATCGCATCGACCTCGGCCTGGAAGGCATCGACCTGGGTGCGGCTCAAATGGGTGGGGGCAGCAAAGCTCATGGGGTGTCTTTCAGAGTTCAAGGGCGATGTCGGAGCGGGCGGCGCTGACGCACAGCCGGATCAGCTCATCGGGTGCGCTGGACAGTTCGCCGGTCAGCAGGTTTTGCACGGTGCCGCTGCGTTTGATGCACTGGCAGGACCGGCAGATGCCGAT
>JBBQKT010000441.1:0-1652 GCA_038327205.1 Burkholderiales bacterium
GCGGCGTGCTGGGGCGGATGACCGTGCGATTGACGGCGCTGGAGGCCGAGGTGCAGGCTTTGCGGGGTGAGAGGTCGACTGCTGACCTGCCCGTGGCTGCGCCTGCCGATGCGCCAGTCATCATGCCCGTCGCCGCGCCGACCACGCCGCCGGTCATCGCCCCTGCGCCGCCCCGACCGAAGCTGCCCTCGCCACCACCCGACGAAAGCACGCTCGCCGTCACCAGCTCGCTCGGCGCGTCCCTGCTGGCCTGGGCGCGCGGTGGCAACACCATCGTGCGGGTGGCGGTGTTGATCCTGTTCATCGGCGTGGCCTTTTTGCTGCGCTATGCGGCCGAGCACAGCAGCGTGCCGCTGGAGTGGCGGCTGGCCGGGGTGGCCTTGGGCGGGGTGGCGCTGACCGGGCTGGGCTTCAAGTTAACGAACAAACGGCGCGGCTACGGCCTGTCGTTGCAGGGTGCGGGCGTGGGCATCATTTATTTGGTGCTGTTCGCTGCCTTCAGGCTCTATGCCTTGCTGCCGACGACCTTGACCTTTGCCCTGCTGGCTGCAATGGCGGCCATCACCACCGTGCTGGCCTTGCGCCAAGACGCGCTGCCGCTGGCCGCACTCGGCTTCGGCGGCGCATTTTTGGCCCCGGTGCTGACGTCGACCGGCCAGGGCAGCCATGTGGCGCTGTTCAGCTACCAGCTGCTGTTGAACGGGGCCATCGCTCTGATCGCCCGCCACAAGGCCTGGAAGCTGCTCAACCTGGAAGGTTTTGCCTTCACCTTCGGCATTGCCGCCGCCTGGGGCGGGCGGGCTTACACACCCGAACAGTTTTGGAGCACCGAGCCCTTTCTGATCGCCAACTTTTTGCTCTATCTTTTCATCGCCGTGCAGTACACGCAGCGGATGTTGAACAGCAACGCCGCCGAACGCGGGCCCGCCCTGCCCCTGGTCGATGGCAGCCTGCTGTTCGGCACGCCGCTCGTTGCCTTTGGCCTGCAGGCGGCGATGCTGCGCGGGCAGCCGCTGGCGCTGGCCTTCAGTGCCGCCGCGCTGGCCGGGATTTATCTGCTGCTGGGCCAGGTTTTGTGGCGGCAGGCGGGGCAAAGAATCCTCTTGCTGGTCGAAGGTCTGGCGGCGCTGGGCCTGGTGTTTCTGGCCCTGGTGACTCCCCTGGCGCTGGATGCCCGCTGGACCAGCGCGGCCTGGGCGCTGCAGGGCCTGGGCGTGCTGTGGATCGCCTTGCGGCAGCGGCGCTGGTGGGCGGTGGGCATGGGGCTGCTGCTGCAACTGGGCGCGGCCTTGAGCTTTTGGGGGGCGGTGCCGAACACGGCAGGCAGTTGGCTGTTCTTCAACAGCGCATTCCTCGGCGCGCTGCTGCTGGCGCTGGCGGCGCTGGCCAGTGCGCGGCTTCTTCTCCAGGCGCGGATGACCGGATCAATGCCGACCTGGCTCGCCTTGCCGGTGGCGGAAGCGCTGATGCTGGCGCTTGGCGTCTCTCAGTGGTGGTTCGGCGGCTGGTTCGAACTGGACGCCTGGCAACAGACCCGCGTGGATGCCGTCACCCTGGCCTGCGGCTGGACGGCCCTGCTGGTGCTGCTGTGCGAAGGGGGTCAAGTGCTGCTGCGCTGGCCGACCTTGCGCTGGCCGGCGCGGCTGCTGATG
>JBBQKT010000442.1:0-1620 GCA_038327205.1 Burkholderiales bacterium
CGTCTCGCCGGTGCAATTGGCCGCGGCCGACACCGTCAGCATCCGCACCGACACCGCCGCGCTGTGGAAGCGCGGCGCGCGCGGCCCCCCGATCTCCCTCTGAACTGCTCGTCTTAGACGCCTGCGCAGCCCATCGAATGGCGCGCGGCTTGGTTCATTGGCTGGACGCGCTTTGTTGATCGCGTCCAGCGCTCGGAGATTTTTCATGCCCTCGATTTTCTTTTCCCGCCGCGCTGCTGCGCTGGCTGCCAGCCTGCTGTGCCTGTCTTTGTCTGTCCATGCGCAGGACGCCGCCGACGCCGACGGCACAGGCACGTCCAGTGGCACCAAGGCCGAAAAACTCAGCCGTGTCATCACCACCGGCAACCCCTTGCGTGCGGCCGATGGCGCCCAGCCCAGCGCGGTGTTGGCCGGTGACGCGCTGACCGTCACCCGTGGCGCGACCTTGGGCGACACCCTGAGCAATCTGCCCGGCGTGGCCTCGACTTATTTCGGCCCGAACAGCAACCGGCCGACGATACGGGGGCTCGACGGCGACCGCATCCGCATGCTCAGCAATGCGGGCGCTTCGGTCGATGCGTCCAGCCTCAGCTTCGACCATGCGGTGCCGGTTGATCCCCTGGTGGTGGAGCGCATTGAAGTGCTGCGCGGCGCGGCGACCCTGCTTTACGGCGGCAACGCCATCGGCGGTGTGGTCAACACGATTGACAACCGCATTCCCCGCCAAGCGCAGCCTGGCCTGGGCGGCGCGGCCGAAATTCGCTTGGGCGGGCCGCAAAACGAGCGCAGTGGTGCGGTCGTGCTGGACGGCGGCGCGGGCGAGGCCAATGCCGGTTTCGCCTGGCATGCCGATGTGGCCGGTCGCCGCGCCGACGATCAGTCCGCGCCCCGCTTCAGCTCGGAAGACGGCAGCACGACCCATGTGCGCAATTCAGCCGCCAACAGCCATGGCGGCGCGCTGGGCGGCTCGCTGCTGTTCAGCCACGGCTATGCCGGCCTGTCGTTTGATGACTACCGGAATGAGTACGGCGTGACGGTCGAACCCGACATCAGCATCCATATGCAGCGCCAGCGCCTGGCCAGTGCCGGGGAATGGCATGACGCCGACGCGTCGATCCGCCGCGTGCGCTGGCAGCTCAGCAGCACCCGCTACGAGCATCGGGAAATTGAAGGCAGTGGTGCAGTCGGCACGATCTTCAAAAGCCGGGGCGGCGAGATGCGGGTTGAAGCCGAGCATGCGCCCATCACCACGCCGCTTGGGCCAGTGCAGGGTGTCGTCGGTGTGCAGCTCGAACGCTCCAATTTCTCCGCCCTGGGCGAAGAAGCCTTGGTGCCAACCACCCAAACCCGCAGCAGCGCGCTGTTTGTGCTGGAGCAGTTCAACAGCGGCCCTTGGGCGCTGTCGGCCGGCGCACGGACGGAATCGGTGCGGGTCGACTCGGACGGCGATGCCGATGCAACGGCGCCGAAATTCGGCGCAGCCCTGGGTCGCCGCTTCAGCCCCACCAGCCTTTCGCTCAGCGGCAGCTACAAGCTCGACGCTGCCTGGAGCCTCAACGCCAACCTGACCCGCAGCGAGCGCGCACCGATGTTCTACGAGTTGCTGGCCAACGGCGTGCA
>JBBQKT010000443.1:0-1548 GCA_038327205.1 Burkholderiales bacterium
GGCCCAGTAAGCCGTCAACACCGTCGCGCCCCGGCTCGGATTCAGCCGTTGGTGCGAGGCGTCGACGTAGCCCAGCGCAGCGCTGCCGTAAGCGACGTTGTCCCAGGCAGGCGGCACGCCGAGCCGGTCGAGCAGGGGGCCTTTCAGCTGCAGATTGGCAACCAGCCAGGGCGCGTAGCGCAGCGGTTGTGCAGCCTGTTTCAGCGCCTCGGGGGGCTCGGCCACTAGCCGTGCGGCGATGAACAGCGGCGTGGCCAGCACCACTTGCTGCGCGACCCAGCGCTCGGGCCCTTGCGTCGCCTCGTTCCAGGCCAGCACCTCGACCTGATGCTTTTGCGTTTGCACCCGCAGCACCGTGCGGCCGCTGTGAATGCGGCCTGCCAGCCCGCCTGACATGCGGCGGGTCAAAAATGCATTTCCCTCCGGCCAGGTCAGCACCGCCTCGCGCTCGGCCATCTCGTCGCCCGGCGGATGAAAGCCGTGGCGGCTGGCAAAGTAGTGAATGCCCGCCCAGGCCGACACCTCGGCGGCGGTCGCGCCGTAGTCATCGCGGCAGCAGTAGTCCAGATACCAGCGCAGCTGCGGGTCGCTGAGGGCTTGGGCGTCGAGCCAGGTGGCAAAGGTCTGGGCGTCCAGATCCGCGTGCGCAGCGGTCCACGGCGCGCGAAAGCTGGGCATCGCAAAGCCGAGTTCTTTTTGTGCAGCGCTGACGGCAGCGGCAAAGCGCAGGTACTGGGCGCGGGTGCTGGGCTGGGTGGCGGGTGGCAGCAGGCCATCGTGCCATTGGCCGTCGAAGAACAGCCGCTCCTGCGGCGCGTGGCACAGCTGGCGCTCGTCATAGACCGCGCGGCCGAGCTGCTGGCGCACCATGCCAAAGTCTTCCAGAAGTTGAAAAACCTCGTGTGCCTGCGGCCCAGGCAACGGCAGGTAATGCGCGCCGAGCGGACAGGCCATGCCCCCTATCTGATGACCACGCGCATTGCCACCGGCCTCGTCTTCCAGCTCCAGCAGGGCCACATCGTCGATGCCTTGGCGGGCCAGCGCACGGGCACAGGCAAGACCTGCCACCCCGCCGCCGACGATCAAAACGTTCGTCCGGCGAATGGGGCCGTCGCCTGCGCTTGGCAGTTCACTGCGCAGCCGGTGGCCCCAGTCCGCGTGGGCACCGACCCAGCCGCCCTGCAGCTCGTCCCGCCTGACATCGCAACCCGCCAGCAAGCCCGTCAACAACAGCTCACGCCGCCTGATTGGCAACATCAATGAACCCGCCCCCATTCCGCCTCGAACTCATGCACCAGCTGTTGGTTCGACAGCCGGTTCACCTCGGTTGGCACCCGCGCCATATCGGCCGGAAAGTTGAGCAGGGCCGGGATGCCGTCGAGGCTCAGGAACCGCAGCCCCGGCGGCAGGCTGCGTGGCATCGCCCAGGGCCGGCGCCCGGCCAGGATGAAGCCCCATTCGCCGAAGCTGGGCACATGGGCGTGATACGGCGTCGTCGTCAGGCCCACGGCTTCCAGGGTGGTGGCCACGGTCCAGAAACTGCGCCGG
>JBBQKT010000444.1:0-1547 GCA_038327205.1 Burkholderiales bacterium
CGGCCGCCCGGCGCGGCACCCGGCTCTTCGAGCCGCGATGGTCCCGAAGCCGTCATCCCGCCCGATCTGCAAAAGGTGCCCAATGCCGAACCCAAGCTGGAGCCGATCCGCAAGGGCGGGCCGAACAAGCCCTACGAAGCCTTGGGACAGCGCTACGAGCCGATGACCGAGGACAAGCCCCTGGTCGAGCGCGGCCTGGCCTCCTGGTACGGCAAAAAGTTCCATGGCCGGCCCACCTCCAGCGGCGAGGTCTACAACATGTATGCGATGACCGGCGCGCACGCCACCATGCCCATCCCCAGCTATGCCCGCGTGCGCAACCCGAAGAACGGCCGCGAGGTGATTCTGCGCATCAATGACCGGGGGCCGTTTCACCCCGGCCGCATCATCGACCTGAGCTACACGGCGGCGCTGAAGCTCGACGTGCTGCATGGCGTGGCGCCGATCGAGGTGGAGCGAATCACGTATGAGGAGATTCGGTCCGGTGCGTGGCGGCGCGGTGACCCTGCGATTGATCAGCCGGTCTACGCAGCGACCGAGCCGTTCGGCGCGCCGCAGCGGGAAACCGTGGCAACCATGTCGCCGGAGCCCCCGCTGGTTGCCGCAGCACCGGCACCGATGCCGCGCGCTGCCGCCAAGGGTTTCTGGATTCAGCTCGGTGCCTTCTCCAAGTTGGACGGGGCTGAGACACAGCGCCAGCAGCTCGCGCAGACCCTCGATTGGCTGTCGCCGCTGCTGGCGGTGTTCAAGGACGGCGGCTTGAACCGGCTGCAGGCCGGGCCGTACGCGACGCGCGACGATGCGCGGACGGCGGCGGAACGGGTCAGGTCGGCGATGGGGCTGGCGGCGGTGGTGGTGGAGCGGAAGTAGCGCGGCGGCTGTCAGTTCTTGGGCAGGTAACTCGCCACATGCATACGCTGATGCAGGATGCGCGCCACACCGATTTCTGTGGCTCGACCCGATAGACCAACACATGTGAGCCGACAAATAAGACTCGGTAGCGTTCGCCGAGATCCTCTTGGCGAGGCCCGATTTCCGGGTGCTGGCCCAACAGCTGCAGGGCGGCATCCAACTTGCCCCGGTAGCGGAGCAGCTGGGTCTCGCCCCAGGCCTCGCCGGTATGGCGAAGGATGTCGACAAAGTCCTGGCGTGCTCTTGGCGACAGTTTGACAGGCAGCGGACGATTACTCGGCGAGGACATCACGGTCTATCGGCTGCGCCGCGCCCATGGCAGCCAAGGCGCTTTGGGTGATGTCTTTCAACGCATCTGCGCTGTAGAGCACGCCTTCGCCGCGGTCCAGTTGGTCGCTGCCCGCTTTGACCGCTTGCTGCCAGGCCGCAATGCGCAACTCTTCCGCCTGCATCTTTCGAATCGCGTCGCGGATCACCTCGGTGGCATTGCCGTAAAAGCCGCTGCTGACCTTGGCCTTGATGAAGCCTTCCATCTCGGGCGACAGGTTCACATGCATGGTCATGGCTGCAGCTCCACAGTTTCAATCACCACAGGGTATCCACAATATGGATATCAATCAAGTTTGCCAGTCTGT
>JBBQKT010000445.1:0-1545 GCA_038327205.1 Burkholderiales bacterium
ACCAGCCTGATGGATTGGCCGCTGACCCTCAAAGACCTTGAGCCCTATTACGACCGCGCCGAAAACAAGATGGGCGTGACCCGAACCCATGGCATCCCCGGCCTGCCCGGCAACAACAACTTCAAAGTGATGTACGCCGGGGCCACCAAGCTCGGCTACAAGGAGGTGCACACCGGCAATATGGCCATCAACAGCCAGCCGCGCGACGGCCGCAGCCAATGCCTGCAACTGGGCTTCTGCTTTCAGGGCTGCAAGACCGGGGCAAAGTGGTCCACGCTTTACACCGAGCTGCCCAAGGCCGACGCCACCGGCCTGATGGATCTGCGGCCCGAAAGCCATGTCACCCGCATCGAGCACGACGCCAAGGGCCGCGCCAATGCCGTCGTCTACATGGACAAAGATGGCAAAGAGCAGCGCCAAAAGGCCCGCATCGTTTGCGTGGCCGGCAACTCGATCGAGACCCCGCGCCTGCTGCTGCTCAGCGCTTCGCCGATGTTCAAGGACGGCCTGGCCAACTCCTCGGGCCAGGTGGGCCGCAATTACATGCGCCACCTGACCGGTTCGGTCTACGGCATCTTCAAGAACCCGGTGCACATGTACCGCGGCACGACGATGGCCGGCATCATCCGCGACGAGGCGGTGCACGACCCACGGCGTGGCTTTGTCGGCGGCTATGAGCTGGAGACGCTGTCGCTGGGCGTGCCCTTCATGGCCGCTTTTCTGAACCCGGGCGGCTGGGGCGCGGAGTTTGCCGAATACATGGATAACTACGCACGCCTGGCGGGCATGTGGATCGTCGGCGAAGACATGCCACGCGAGACCAACCGCGTCACCCTCAACAGCGCGGTCAAAGACCGCTGGGGCAACCCGGTGCCCAACGTTCATTACGACGACCATCCCAACGATCTGGCGATGCGCGACCATGCTTTCCGCCAGGGCCAGCGGGTCTATGAGGCGGCCGGCGCGATCAAGAGCTATCGCACGCCACCTTACCCTTCGACTCACAATCTGGGCACCTGCCGGATGGGCGCGAGCGCCGCCGATAGCGTCTGCAACGCCTATGGCCAGACCCACGATGTGAGCAATCTGTTCATCTCCGACGGCAGCCAGTTCACCACCGGCGGCGCCGAAAATCCGACCTTGACCATCGTCACCCTGGCGATCCGGCAGGCGGACTACATTGCCAAGCAGATGACAGCCCGAGCCATTTGAAAAGGAGCGCGCGATGTGCGAGTTTTTCGTCAAAGCCGACCCGATCCAGTACGAGCAACGCTCGCGCAGCGTGCGCATTCACGGCGTGCTGTCCAGCCTGCGGCTGGAGAACATGGTGTGGGACATCCTGGCCGAAATGGCCGCCAAGGAAGGTCGTACGACCAATGCGCTGATCTCGCTGTTTCACGACGAAATTCTCGCGCAGCGCGGCGAGGTGCCCAACTTCGCCTCGTTCCTGCGGGTGACCTGCATGCGCTATCTGCGGCGCGAGGCGGGGGAGATTGGGCCGCCGGTTTCTGCGCGCCCGGCCGTTGTGGCGATGGCGGGGCGACG
>JBBQKT010000446.1:0-1526 GCA_038327205.1 Burkholderiales bacterium
TCTAACGCTCTCCGGTCTGCAGCCGCCATAGCGCGGCGTACGGCCCGTTGCGCGCCAGCAGTTCATCGTGCGTGCCGCTCTCGATGATCTGCCCATGCTCCAGCAGGTGGATCGCATCGGCCTGGCGCACGGTGGACAGGCGGTGCGCAATGATGATCGTCGTGCGGCCCTGGCTGACAACCGCCAGCGAACGCTGGATGGCAGCCTCGGTTTCGTTGTCGACGGCGCTGGTCGCTTCGTCGAGGATCATCAGCGGCGGGTTCTTCAGAATGGCGCGGGCCAGGGCGAGGCGTTGGCGCTGGCCGCCGGAGAGCTTTTGCCCGCGCTCGCCGACCCGCGTCGCAAAGCCCAGCGGCAGACGCTCGATGAACTCACTGCATTCCGCCTGCCGCGCGGCTTCGGCAATCGCGGCGTCGCTGGCATCCGCCGTGCCGTAAGCAATGTTGTCCGCAATCGTGCCGTCGGTCAGAAAACTGTCCTGCGCCACATAGCCGATGGCACGCCGCAAGTCCTGCAGATTCAGCCCGCCGATGGGCTGGCCGTCGAACAGGATCTGGCCCGCTTGCGGCTCGTAAAAACGCAGCAGCAACTTGACCAAGGTGGACTTGCCCGAGCCGGTGCTGCCGACAAAGGCGACGGTGTGGCCGGCGGGCACGTCGAGGCTGATGTTCTGCAGGGTGGGCGTCTCTCCATAAGTAAAACAGACGTCCACAAAGCGCAGCGCTGCCCGCGATTGCTCGGGCTTGAAGTGCTCGCCCTCGTAGGCAATGCGGATCGGGGTGTTCAGCAGGCCCAGCGCCCGCTCGGTCGCGGCCATCGAGCGCTGGTACAGGTCGGCCACCTCGGCGAGCCGCGTCATCGGCCAAAGCAGGCGCTGAGTCAAAAACACCAGCACCGAATAAGCGCCGACCTGCAAGTCGCCGTGGATCGTCAGCCAACCGCCATAAACCAGGGTGGCGGTGAAACCGGCCAGGATGGCCATGCGGATGACCGGCGTGATGGCCGAGCTGAATTGGATCGCGCCGGCGTTGGCGCTGCGGTAGGCCTCGCTGGCCTGGCGGATGTGGGCGGTCTCGAAATCTTCGGTGGTGTAGGCCTTGATGGTGGCCAGGCCGAGCAGGTTGTTGTTGAGCCGGGCCGACACATCACCGGCCGCCTCGCGCACTTCGGCGTAGCGCGGGGCCAGCCGTTTTTGAAACCAGAAAGCCCCGAACAGGATCACCGGGATCGGCATCAGCGCAACCACGGCGATGCCCGGCTGCAGGGCGAAGAACACCGCGCTGACCATGATCGATGAGCAGATCACCTGGATGATCTGGTTCGCGCCGCCGTTCAAGAAGCGCTCCAACTGGTTGATGTCGTCGTTCAGCACCGACATCAGCGCGCCGGTGCGCTGGTTCTCGAAAAACCCGAGTTCCAGCTTTTGCACATGGGCATAAGTGTCCAGCCGCAAATCGTGCTGGATGTCCTGCGCCAGCCCGCGCCACTTCAGTTCGAGCAGGTATTCGAACAGCGACTCTCCGCCC
>JBBQKT010000447.1:0-1518 GCA_038327205.1 Burkholderiales bacterium
GAACTCCTCGTCGTCGGGCGACACATCGGGGCCGAGGATGGCGCAGTTGAGGCTGTCGGCCTCGGCATTGAAGGGGATGCTGCGGCGGATGATGTTGGCGTTGACCTTGAGCATCGCGGCGGTGTCGGCGGAGCCGGTGAAAGTGACGACATCGGGCTCTTCCAAGCGGTCGAGCAGGTCGCCGGTGCCACCGATCACCAGTTGCAGCGCGCCGGGCGGCAGCAGGCCGGACGACATCATCACCCGCACGGCCGCCTCGGTCAGGTAGCTGGTCGCGCTGGCTGGTTTGATGATGCATGGCATGCCGGCCAGAAATGCACGGCCATCCGCCGCGCCATCGTGCCGCGCCAGCACATCGATGCAGTGGCCGAAAAGCTGCGTGCGCGGCTGGCCAAGATCAGCGTCGGCGACCCGGCCATCGAGGGCGTTCGCATGGGTGCACTCGCATCCAAGGCGCAACAGGCCGATGTGGCCGAGCGCCTGGCACTGTTGTCCGCTGGCAATGAGCTGATCTTCGGTGCCCGCGACGGCTTTGCGCCGCAGGGCGATGGCGTGGCCGAGGGGGCGTTCTTCAGCCCCAGCCTGCTCTTGTGCCGCGATGCCTTTGCCAACGAGGCGGTGCACAACATCGAGGCCTTCGGTCCGGTCAGCACCTTGATGCCCTATGACGACCTTGGCGAGGCGCTGGCCCTGGCCGCCAAGGGCCGCGGCAGCCTGGTTGGCACCCTGGTCACCAAGACACCGGCCGTCGCGCTGCAGATGATCCCGCTGGCCGCAGCGCACCACGGCCGCATGCTGATCCTGGACCGCGAAGCGGCCAAGGAATCAACCGGCCACGGCTCGCCGCTGCCGCAGCTCAAACACGGCGGCCCCGGCCGCGCCGGTGGCGGCGAAGAACTGGGCGGCCTGCGCGCCGTCAAGCACTATTTGCAACGCGCGGCGATTCAGGGCTCGCCCACGATGTTGACGGCGGTGACCGGCGAATACCAGCGTGGCGCGGCCTTCAAGGAAGACATCGTCCACCCGTTCCGTAAGCATTTTGAAGAGATTCAAGTCGGCGACTCGCTGCTGACCCATCGCCGCACCGTCACCGAGGCCGATATCGTCAATTTCGGCGGCATCTCGGGCGATTATTTCTACATGCATTTCGACGAGATCGCGGCCAAGCAGACCCAGTTCGGCAAGCGCATCGCCCATGGCTATTTCGTGCTGTCCGCCGCCGCCGGCCTGTTCGTCTCGCCCGCGCCCGGTCCGGTGCTGGCCAACTACGGGCTCGACACGCTGCGCTTCATCAAGCCGGTCGGCATCGGCGACACCATCCAGGCGCGCCTGACCTGCAAACGCAAGATCGACCGGCCGACCAAGAAGGACCAAGCCCCGCAAGGCGTGGTCGTCTGGGACGTGGAGGTGACCAACCAGGACGGCGAGCCGGTGGCCAGTTACGACATCTTGACCTTGGTCGCGAAGACAATGGTGGCATGACGAACCCCACTGACATCGAAGAAGACGACATCAACC
>JBBQKT010000448.1:0-1509 GCA_038327205.1 Burkholderiales bacterium
CCAGCATCGAGAGCCGGAAGATGATGATGAAGTCGGGCCCGGCGGCCTCGCGCATGCGGGCCAGCACCTCCAGCGGCAGGCGCATTCGGCGCTCGTAGCTGCCGCCCCAGTCGTCGGTGCGCTTGTTGGTGTGGGTCACCAAAAACTGGTTGAGGAAATAGCCTTCCGAGGCCATCAGCTCGACCCCGTCATAACCCGCCTCGCGGGCCAGCTTGGTGCAACGGACGAAGGCGCGGATCTGCCGCTCGATGCCGCGTGCCGACAGCGCCCACGGCGTGAACGGGCTGATCGGCGACTGGATGCGCGACGGCGCCACGCAGAACGGCTGGTAGCCATAGCGCCCGGTGTGCAGGATCTGCAGCGCGATCTTGCCGCCCTCGGCATGCACGGCCTGGGTGATCTGCTGATGCCGCCGGGCCCCGCCCGAGGTGGACAGCGTGCCTGCAAACGGCTTGGCCCAGCCCTCGATATTGGGCGCATAGCCGCCGGTGACGATCAGCCCCACCTCGCCGCGCGCCCGCTCGGCAAAGTACACCGCCATCCGCTCAAAGTGCTTGCGCCCGTCCTCCAGCCCGGTGTGCATGCTGCCCATCAGCACGCGGTTTTTCAGGGTGGTGAAACCCAGGTCGAGGGGGGTCAGCAGGTGGGGGTAGCTCATGCGGGCGATGCTAGCGCACGCCGTTTGGGTGCTCTGTCCCGCGCGAAGCATTCGGCTTTGAAACCAGGCCGAGCCCGCGATCGGCCGGCCGTCAAACCTTGCCGCGCAGCTCCCGCAAGGCATCGGCCGCGATCCAGCGAGCGCTTTTCTCCGGCCGCTCGCGCAGTGCCTCGGCCACCGCGATGGCCTCGGCGCGCAGAGCCCCATTGCGTTTGCCGATCTGGCGCAGGGCCCAGTTGACGGCCTTCTTGACGAAATTGCGCTCGTCGTCAGCCGCCGCCTCGATCAAGGGCAGCAACGCGACGAAGTCAGCATCGGGCCGCTGCTTGTCGTGCACGGCCAGCACCGCCAGCAGGGCAAACGCCGCACGCTTGACGAACTCCGGCTGGCCATCAGCCCAGACCGGGATGCGCGCCCAGGCCAGTGGCGAGCGCCGGAACGCGTTCAAACAGGCCTGATCGCAAACATCCCAGGCCGCCATGCCCTGCGTCCAATGGTTCATTTGGCTGACCGTCCATTGCGCCGGATCGGCGACCAGGCTGGCGACGATCTGTGCGTCGGGGATGCCGGTGTCCCACAGCGCCAGCGCCAGCGCATGATCGCGGCCCAGCTGCTTGCCGAGCGCCCGCATCTGCGGCACGGACAGGCCCAGGCGCGTGTCGCCGACCAGGCCAAATTTGGCCATGGCTTCGAGATGCGCAGGCCGGGCCAGCTGATGCAGATTGGCCAGCGCTGTTGCCAGCGCGACTGAGCCCATCAACCCCTGAAGCGCACACTGCAGCGGCTGCCGGCCGGGATGCGATTGCCGGGGTTGGGCATCTGCAGGCGAACGCCGAAGGTGCCGCTGGCCG